>JBIKKU010000093.1:0-9412 GCA_044360245.1 Flavobacteriales bacterium
CACGTAACCATCGTACACTTTTATGCGCTCAGGATACTTGTAAGTCAGTGCATAAACCTTGACAATTTCACCTGTAGAAGTATTCAGTTCTTTCAAATAAGAAATGCCGTTGCGTTCGTAGAGGGCATAAATTTTTCCAAGAATTCTGTCCTCAATTAAGACATTTTCCCATTCTCTTTTATCCGGACCTTTGTGGTAAGAAATATCAATCGAATCGATGGGCTCATTCAATTTATTGTAACGAAATATTTTGTTTTTGTAGTGGTCGAAAATGATGGCCGTATCGTTTTGAATAAACATGGGCGCATACAATTCGTTGTAGTAAATGGAATTGGGAAAACCCGACCAAATGGCGATCCAAATTTCCTTATCAATTCCGGTTTCTCGTTCTGCTTTTCGGGCTTCAACTTTATCGCGACCGTCCACATACTTGTATTGCGCACGGTAAAGTTCCATCAGGGGTTTGTCGATGACCGTATGTAAACGCGTGTAGGTGCTGTCCTCCATGTTGTACACGTAATAATCGAACTCCGGATAATACCACACCGCATTGGTAAAATACGCTTGGTTATCGGTGGTATCTACCCAAGGCTTTACCTGACGTTCAAAATATTTTGATTCCACTTTTTTCAGTGCGATTACCTCATCGCGGATGGTCACAGCGTAAACATTGGTCGTACAAACCAGAAACACTCTTCCTGCATAATCGGTAAAAAATTCTTTGGCCACATCGGGAATGGTATAGGAGGATAAGGCCATCCCCTCTTTATTGCTATACACCAATTTGCTGCCTTTTTCCAAACGCTTTTCATTGACGAGCAGCAATAAATTTTCGCCCATCACTTCGTAATCTGACACATGGTATTCTTGCGTTCCGTGAACTTTCTGCGGTGCTGCCGAAACTGAAAAAGTAGTGAGTGTTTTAAAATCCAATTTCACCTTTAGGAAAAGTGTATCACCGCAATTTCTTTTCACTTCCGCGCGGCTCAGTTTGTATTTGTACAAATCATGAAACACGGACTCCACGACCAAAGTTGGAGGATTATCCGGATTGCATTCAGGCAGCGTAATGTAAAACCTCCCGCGTCGATTGGTTAACACCTTAGGAACACTGCTGTTTTCAAAATACACTTTCACATCTTTAAGCAGTGTATCGTTTGTGCTTGTTTTATCGTGTTCCTCGTATACAACACCGGTAACCACCAAGCTTCGTTTTTGTCCAAGCGATAGGAAAGGCAAAAAGAATAGAAGAAAAAAAAGTGTCCTTTTCATAAATCGTCCGTTGCTATGCGTTGGATGCAGTTAGGAGTTATTTTCCATAAAACATGCCAAACTACCAATGCAGGTCGTCTTTATCAAACCATTTGCCTTGCGCTTTCAGCACTTGTTCAATGATTTCGCGCACGCAGCCTTGTCCGCCTTTGATGGGAGAAACATAATCCACCACTCCGCGAATTTCTTCCACGGCATCGTTCGGACAAACCGACAATCCCACGCGCGACATCAAATGGTAATCGGGTAAATCATCGCCCATGTATAAAACTTCTTCAGCGCTGATTCCTTTTTCGGCAATGTAATTTTCGAAGACTTTTACTTTGTCGGATGAACGAAGAAAAACATCATTCACACCCAGGTATTGCATGCGTTCGGTAACCATTTCCGAATTACCGCCGGTGATGATGGCAATTCTGTATTCTTTTTTTACCGCATACTGCACCGCATAACTGTCGCGGACATTCATGGTGCGCAAAAATTCTTTCGGCGGAAGCAGGTAAACAATGCCATCGGTAAACACACCATCAAAATCAAAAACAAAGGTGGTGATGTTCTTCAGTTTTTCTTTATAGTTCATTTCAATATCCATTTCAACATTGCAAATAACGCTTAAAAAAACAGGCAGTTCAAAAAAATATCCAAGGCAAATGAACGCGACATCAGTTGACCTGTACAGATAGAAAATTCAGCTAGATGTCGTACCTCCGTCAACTCCGCCAAATGCCTTTGCTAAAGGACGCGCGTAACTTTCAAATTCTTTTTCAATCCGCCTTTTTGTTATACGGAATTTGGGCGCTCGATTGGGAGGCAGATATCTACCGTTTTGCAACCCTGATGGGTGTATGTCTGATGACGCAATTCATCGGAGCGCTAATAACCAAAGCACCCATGCATTCCCTCAAAAGCGCATTGATTACTTCTTTGGGATTATCCTTGTTGTTCAAATCCAATTCGTACCTCACATTGGCGCTTGCGGCATTCCTTGCCATTGGAGGAAAATTTGTTTTTCGTCACCAACAAAAACATGTATTTAATCCCGCAAATTTTGGCATTGTCGCAACCATACTACTGACCGGCGATGGTTGGGTTTCTCCCGGACAATGGGGATCCCAAGTGATCTTGCTGTTTTTCATCGGCGCGGCTGGACTGATGGTTTTGCTCCGTTGCGGAAGGGTGGATACAAGTTTGGCATTTATCGGAACCCTATTTCTCCTTGAATTCTCGCGAACTGTTTTGTACCAAGGTTGGGGCATGGATGTGTTGATGCACAAATTCACCAATGGTTCTTTGTTGTTGTTCACTTTTTTCATGATTACCGATCCGGTTACCACGCCAAATGCTCCTTCGGCGAGATTGATCTGGGCGGCACTCATTGCAACGGTGACTTTTTTCCTGGGCACAAAATTTCAAGTACACACCGCTCCAGTTTGGGCCTTGTTTTTTATATCTCCAATCACACCCCTGTTCGATCGCTTGTTGAAAGGGAAAAAATTTGAATGGATTCACGCTTAATACGATTTTTATGAAGAAGAAACTTTTTCTGGCTGCACTGCTCTTGTCGGCAGGAATTCAGCAAACCTTTGCCTTTTGCGGCTTCTATGTAGCCAAAGCTGATGCAAAACTTTTCAATAAATCCTCACAAGTCATTTTGGTGCGCGATGGAAATCACACAGTGATCACCATGAGCAACGACTTCCAAGGAGATGTAAAAGATTTTGCCATGGTCGTTCCTGTTCCGGTGGTGTTGCAAAGATACGATATCCGGATTGTTGACCAATCGCTGTTTGCCAGTCTGGATGCCTATTCCGGACCACGCCTGGTAGAATATTACGATGAAAATCCTTGTTACGATTACAGCATGGTTGAGGATGTATCTTTTAGCTTAAAATCAAGTGTAGCCCGTTCTGAAGGTTTCTCGGAAATAGATTCAAACAAAAAAAATTACAACGTAAAAATCGAAGCAGAATATACCGTCGGCGAATACGATATCCTGATTCTCTCCGCATTGGAATCGGATGGATTAAAACGCTGGCTTACCGACAATGGCTATAAAATTCCTGCTACCGCCAATGAGGTACTCGATCCGTACATCAAAAGCAACATGAAATTTTTTGTGGTGAAAGTGAATCTCGACAACAAAAAAGCGCTTGGATTCGACAATCTTCGTCCGCTCCAAATTTCATTCGATTCTCCCAAATTCATGCTTCCCATTCGTCTTGGAATGGCCAATGCCAATGGTCCGCAGGATATGATCGTTTATGCGTTCACCAAAACCGGACGCGTGGAATGCACGAATTACCGTACCGTAAAAATCCCAACCGACCGCAATGTTCCGCTGGGTGTCCGCAACAATTTCGGAAAATTCTATGTGGCTACTTTCGACAAAGCATGGCGCTATCAGGGACGCAATTGTGTGTTTTTGGAATACGCCTGGAACGTAACACCCACCTGGGGTGGAATGAAATGCGATCCTTGTGTGGGACCTCCGCCGCTGACTGCTGATTTAGCACAAGCCGGTGTTTCGTGGTCGGGACAAAGCAATGTTTTTTTCACCCGCTTGCATGTACGTTATTCGCGCGATAAATTTCCTCAAGACTTGCAATTTCAGGTGACTCCAAATGCAGAACATTTTCAGGGAAGATACATTCTCACCAATCCTGCCTCCGGCGATTTATCTTGTGCAGAAGGTCAGCAATACCTCAAAGATTTGTCCTTTAAACGCAAACACGAGGTCGAAGAATTGGCAGTGCTTACCGGTTGGGATGTGAGTGCGTACAAGGGTTACATCACAGAATACAATCACCTCATCAAAGATGAGAATTTCAAGAAAAATGATTTTACACCTGTCGTTCCTTCCGATCCTTCCGGCGGATATGGTGATGGTGACGGTGGTTCAGGCAAATGGATATTTACATTAAGCTTCCTGGGAATTCTGGCTTTGTTGTTTTTCGGATTAAACCAACTCCAACAAAGACTCAGTTCGAAAGAATTGTAAAATCCACGCAGCGGTTTCTTGCGTTGTCGGCTGCTTTTTGTCCCTCGTACACCGGTTTGGACGATCCGTAGCCGACATATTGCAAGCGCTTCTTATCAATGCCTTTCGATATGAGGTAATCGTAAACAGCCTTAGCTCTTTTTTTCGACAGCTTAAGATTGAATTTCTCATCTGCAGTGCTGCTCATGGCATGTCCACCAATGAGAATTTTCATATTGGGATTCTTTTGCATGATGACCACAATTTGATCCAATTGCGCCTTGGAACGGTAATGCAAATCGGCTTTGTTTTCTTCGAAGAAAATATTGTTGAGTTCTATTTTCGATTCTTTTTCAATCGGTTTTAAATAAAGCACCACTTCTTTTTCTACCGATTCTTTTACACCGGTAAAATCCACATTGATGCTTTCACCAATGTATCCGGGATAAGTCACTGTAAGCGCATAGTGGTAACCTTCTTTGATGGCAATAAAAAAGGATCCATCCGAAGGCAAGGCATAAACATCCGAAAGCGTGGAATCGGTTTCGAGTACTTTGATTTTGATTTCACCCATCATCGGCGTATTGGTTTTGCCATTCATGACGACACCTTTCAAAGAGCAAATGATTTTTGGTTTCGCTTTTTCGGGAAGTTTAAAACGAAAAATATCCGAGCTTCCAATGGCATTTTGCGTGCTCACCATATAGCCCCATTCTCCTTTGGCATCGGTAGAAAAATACGCGTCCCAACCGGCGGTATTGATTTGCGGACCCAGATTCACAGGATCACTCCAATTGGTCCAGGTATCATCCAAACGACGAATCATAAACACATCTGCATCGCCATAACCGGGTAATCCTTCCGAAGCATAATACACCGTTTTACCATCGCCCGCAATGAAAGGTCCGATCTCTGCCGCAAATGAATTCACTTTCGGACCGCAATTCACCGGTGCCGACCAGGTTCCATCCGATTGTTTCATGGATACATAAAGGTCTTTGTCGCCATAGGTATCCTTGCGTTCGATGGCAAACATCAATACATTTCCATCCGGACTGATACAGGCCTCTTCGTACATGTTGTCGTTGTAATAGTCCTTTACTTCTATGGCTTGTGGTTTTGACCATCCATTCCCGGAGTGCTGCGATATGGAAAATCCTTTTCCTCCCCATTCGCCTTCTGCACTGTATAAGCCTTTTACCACCATCCAGGAATTGTCTTCTGCCACACCAACCACAGAATTGTGCGCACCATTGTTGATGGGAGCTCCAAGGTTTTCGGCCTTTCCGAACAATTTGTTATCGTCGGATTTACTCACCCAAATATCGTCGCGTTCTTTGTTTTTTGTATTCGCAGGATCTCCTTCGCGGGTGAAATAAAGTGTTTTTCCATCGTGCGAAATCGTTGGTTTTTTCTCGGTATAAACGGTGTTTACATTGGATCCGAGGTTTTCTTTTTTCACATCAAACTTATCGGAACCTTCCACAATATTGAGCGCACCGCGGTCTTGGAAAACTTCAATCCAATCGACTTTGATGTCCACAAAATTTTCGACGAAGTACCCTAAGCCGTTTCCATAGGGAAAAGTAAACCAAGGTGTTTCTGCAATTTTCTGTTCGTTGAGGAAAAAAGTATAGCTTGTTCCGTCCGATTTTAATGTCAGCGTATAAGCCTGATCCAAATTGATGACGGAAGGTAATTTCTGCCAATTGACCAGGTACTTCACTTCACCCTTGCTTCTTTGGTAAACCGCACATTTACCGGTTTTGCTGATGAGAAAGGTGTAGTTGTTATTGAGATCTTCCACACCCCAACTTATTCCGAAATGTCCGTTGGTGCTTTTGTTGGACATGATAAAGGATGTCTTGATGATAAAGGGTTTCGATGGATTCAGGGAAATGGGTTCCCATACACACCAGTACATGCCTTCTTTTTTGAGGTCGAGGTTGTAATGGCCTGCAGAAATTTCGGCAGCATAATTCGTTTCCTCAATGAGGTACCATTGGTTTTTGTTGTCGTTGTAGTCGTCGCGGAAAATGCTTTGGGTTTGGGACATAAGGTTCCCTGCCGCAAAAACAGCGCAAGTAGTGATAATCAGCTTCCTCATTTCGCAAGAATATGGGGTAAAAATAAGGAAATAGGTACTAAAAATGGGCATTGTGGAACTTTTTCATCTGAATATTTGGGCTTTTTCAAAAATTGTTCGTACTATTGCAGCCCCAATAAAGAAAAGAAGTCATGGATCGTTTAAAAGCACTTGCAGCAGAACTGAATAACGCTAACGAATTGCCGTCTTTCAAAGCCGGTGATACTGTTACTGTTCACTATAAAATTAAAGAAGGAAACAAAGAGCGTATCCAACAGTACCAAGGTGTTGTTATTCAACGTCGTGGTTCAGGAGCTACCGAAACCTTCACTGTACGTAAAATCTCCAACAACATTGGTGTTGAGCGTATCTTCCCGGTTCAATCGCCTTTCATCGACAAAATCGAAATCAACAAAAAAGGTGTTGTTCGTCGTGCTCGCGTATTTTACCTCCGCGAACTTAAAGGTAAAGCTGCTCGTATCCGTGAGAAAAAACGCAATACAGTTGCTGTTGAAGCTTAATCGAAACTCAAAGCATAAAAAAACCTCCTGCCGAAAAGCAGGAGGTTTTTTGTTTTTAAGGGTTTGTGGTTTCGTTTTACAACTTTAGTTTCTTGATGCGGACAATTGGTCCGGGACAAAATTCCTGGTGACAAGAGATACAAGAAGATACGGTGGTATTGAAGATGTCTTTACGCTCATGCGGATTCGCCTTTTGCAGGGCTTGCACGTTGAATAAAAAAGCATCGGCCATTCCGGCAAATACGTCCGTTTTTACCGTCGGATCCGTTGGTGTGGCTGTTTTGATGGAATCATAATCCAAACTCACCGAATCACTCAGGTTTCCGTTTTCAGCCAGAATCATGCGTTTGGCGATGTTCATTTCTGCGTCCATTTTGCGCATTAAAGCGGCTAATGGAGATGCTTTGTAATCATCAAAAACAGGCTTCTCACAATTGGCCAATGAATCTGCCTTTTGTTTTTCGAGCGCGGTTTCTACATGTCCCGTTGAATCTTGTCCGCAAGCTACGACCGCCATACAGGCGACCATCAGCATCCACTTATTATTTCTTCTCATCCTTGATGATCACACCTGTTGCAACAAACGACCATTCGGCTACAGGAGCAGTTACGGCATCAATTTCTTCTTGAGAAGCTCCTTCATCTTTGAGGTAATGTTTTTGATCTTCTACAGAGAGGGTATCGGGAAAAGCCCATCCCTGAAAGGTTGCTGTCATTCCATCTGCATTTTTAGGCACGAAGAAACCGTAATCTTTAAAGGTCACACGCATTTCTTCGCCATTGCCCATGTCCACCGTCATCCAACAGCCTTTCTTTTTGCAACACTCGTTAATGGTGGCCGTGAGTTTCACTTCCATGGAATCTTTACCCTCCACGCTTGAAATGAACTCATTCATGCTCATGGCACCTTCTTCGGTAATGGTGGTATCGCCGTATTTGGCAACGTTGACTTCAGCTACAACTGAATCTTTTTTCTCTTCGTTCGTTTCTTTGTTTTCACCGCCACCGCAAGAAACAAGGGCAAGGGAAGCAAGAACAGAAAGGGCAAGTACTTTCGTTTTCATTTGGATTGGTTTTAGGCTGCAAAGATAGGGATATCCTCAGTCTTTTTTTTCTTCGAAAATTGAGATTTATCAGGATTTAGCCGAAAGTTTAGTTCCCTGCTCCTCCTCCATTTCGCGCTTCCTTTTTTTCTTGGCTTCCTGCATGTTGAACTCACGGATAATGAGACGCATTCCACGATCGGAACTGAAATAATTTTTGGTCCAGTTCACAAAAATCACAAAACGGTTGCGGAAGCCCACGAGCGACATCAAATGCACAAACATCCAAATGGCCCAGGCCATGAATCCACCCAATTTCGATTTTCCGATTTCCACCACAGCGCGATTTTTCCCAACGGTAGCCATGGATCCCTTGTCTTTGTATGTAAAGGGAAGGAGCTCTTTTTTATCGTGAATGCGTTGCAAATTTTTCACAAAATGATTCGCCATTTGAATGGCCACAGGAGCCACCTGAGGATGTCCGTTGGGATACTGCTTGCTTTCCATGCAGGCAACATCACCGATGGCATAAATAGAATCACTTCCTTTGACGCGACAAAATTCATCCGTGAGTATCCGACCCGATTTGGTGTATAAGTCAGAAGCCAAGCCGGGCAAAGCATTCCCGCTTACACCCGCCGTCCAAATCAGCGTACGGGCGAACAAATCTTGACCGGTATTGGTCTGCACATAATCGCCATTGTAATCGAGCACACGTGTATTGAGAATGACTTGCACTCCCAATTCTTCCAAATATTTCTTGGCACGAACGGAGGATTTTTCAGACAACATCGGAAGCACGCGGTCGCCTGATTGGATAAGGTAAATGTTCATTTTGGACATATCCAATTCGGGATAGTCTTTCGGGAACACATGCATTTTCAATTCCCCCAAAGCTCCTGCCAATTCCACACCTGTTGGACCCGCACCTGCAATCACGAAATTCATCAGACTTTGTTTTTTACGCTCATTGCTGATGGTGAGGATTTTCTCAAAGTTTTGGAGAATCATACTGCGCAAATCCAAAGCCTCGGGAACACTTTTCATGGGCATGGAAGAAATGGTCAGTCCTTCATTTCCAAAATAATTGGTTCGCGCACCGGTTGCAATCACGAGGTAATCGTAAAACAAATGATCATCATCGATATCCACGCGTTTTTCCGCCGGATCGATATGGTGCACTTCTCCCATGCGGAAGAAAAAATTCTTTTGTTTGCCAAAGATTTTCCGGATGGGATAAGCAATGGAATCAGCTTCCAGTCCCGCAGTTGCGACTTGATACAACAAGGGTTGAAAGGTGTGGTAGTTGTTTTTATCAATGAGCACTACCTGGAAATCTTTTCCTGCAAGTTTTTTGGCCAGTTTAATTCCGCCAAACCCTCCTCCAACAATCACCACCCGGGCTTTGTTGGAATGTGGAATGTCAATTAACATATCGTATGGTTTTTGGGTCTTATTCGCGCACGGTGTCGTTGAGCTTATCCACCAGGGTGCGTGTGAGTGTATTGAAATA
>JBIKKU010000355.1:0-3367 GCA_044360245.1 Flavobacteriales bacterium
AGTTCTTTCATAGAGCAGGGACTTGGACTTTGGCTTGCAACAATACCATTGGTTCCTGCACTACAAAAAGCAATGCTGTAGTGTCTTGCGGCGACATCACCAAGAGATCGCCTTCATTTAAAAACGCAGATCCATCGGCATGGGAAATTTTTCCACGGTGCAGATAATACAATTCGTACTGACCAAGCTCATTATGAAACTCATGTTTTTCTCCCGTTGAAGCAAGAAATGCATGCACACTTCCGGTAAAGCCGTTGCGCAACATTAAGTTGAGATCGCGCACTTTTCCTTTCGAAGAACTTTTCCAATCGCCCGAAAAATGATCGGTGTCGTACGGCCGAAGCAGCTTCGTGTATCGCCCATGGTGCGTGAGTTCCAGCTCACCTTCGAGAATCATCAAATGACGATCGATGCCCGGGAAATGTGTGAAATCGGTCGCTTCTACTTCCACAGTAGCAGTGCTGAAACGAAAATCAAAATTCCGTTCGGCAAAAGTTGCGGATTCGGGATAGACAAACAATTGCGTGGATGTGCCACCTGACCAATTGATGGTTTCACGCGCTGCAGAATTAAAAATCTTCATGCTTTTTTGTTTTGAGAACGCACCCATTCCACCGTGCGACGCAATCCTTCATCTAAAGGAGTGATCTGTAACCCCAATTCATTCACGGCTTTGGAAGGATCAACTTTCCAATCGTATTTTCCTTTGGCAATCCATTTTGGTGTAATCAATGGTTCACCGCCAAATTTGGTTTTGAGCAATTGAAAACGTGAAAACAACATTTGAAATGAAATCGGCATGTGAATCATGCGGCGACGAATGCCTGTGACATTTTTGAGCGTATCGAAAAATTCATTGTAATCGTGATTGGTTCCGCCGAGGATATAGGTATGACCTGTTTTTCCGCGTTCCATAGCCAGAATATGCCCTTGCACCACATCATCCACATACACGTAATTCCCGATTTTACTGCCATCTCCGGGAATGATGCGCCAGGAGCCGTTCACAAATTTATCCACCAACAAAGTAACCGATTCAGGTTTGCCTTGCACGAATGGACCGTAAACACGGGTAGGGGAGACAATCACCACATCCAAACCATCGATGACATAATCTTTTATTTTTGATTCGCTAAGTGCTTTTGAACTTTCATACTCATTGAAAAAATCCAAATCGCGCGAAGATTTTTCGTTGATGGTGCCATACAAGGAAGCGCCGAAAACACCGGCAGTACTAGTCACCACCGTCCTTTTGATGTTCAGTTTTTTTGCAGCATCCAAAACATGATTGGTGGCTACAACATTTAAGTCGAAAAAAGTTTTTGGATTTTTTGCCCAGACTTTTGCAAAAGCGGCCATGTGAAAAACGCCATCCGTTCCTTCCATGGCTTTTTCCAAAGAAGCAGGATCCATTATGTCGCCTTTGAACAAATGAACACCATCACCCACAAGATGTTCCGCACGTTTGGGATCGCGTACAAGTGCATGGATGGTATGGCCTTGTTCGCGCAAACGACGCACCAACCAGGAACCAATATAGCCGTTCGATCCGGTAATGAAATACTTCATATTTCTAAAATACGATTTTTCGGCGAAGTGCCTTTTTTCAAGCTAAAGGGAATACGAAACTTGGTTTGTAATCCCCTGTTTTACTGACATCTGTCATGCCCTCCCAAAGCGCCTTATTTCTTATTTTTGCGGCATGGAACAAAAACATGTCGAATTAATGTCGCCCGCAGGTTCATGGGAATCGCTCATGGCTGCCATCAAAGCGGGTTGCGACAGTGTTTATTTTGGAGTGGAACAGTTGAACATGCGTGCCCGCTCTACGAATAATTTTACGATAGAAGATCTTCGCAAAATTGCAACTATCGGTAAGGAGCACAACATCAAAACTTACCTCACCATCAATACCGTTTTGTACGATCACGACATTGCCTTGATGAAAATGATTGTGAATGCCGCAAAAGAAAGTGGCATCACTGCTATCATCGCAGCCGATCATGCTGTATTGAATTACGCAAAAAAAACAGGAGTAGAAGTGCATATTTCTACACAAGCAAATATTTCCAACATCGATACCATCGAGTTTTATGCTTCGTTTGCCGATGTGATGGTAATGGCTCGGGAACTATCACTCAAGCAAGTTGCCGATATCACACGCGAAATCAAACGTCGCGATATTCGTGGACCAAAAGGCGAGTTGATTGAAATTGAAATATTCGCGCATGGTGCATTGTGTATGGCCGTTTCCGGAAAATGTTATTTGAGCTTGCATTCTAATTTTGCCTCTGCCAATCGCGGTGCATGTATTCAGAATTGCCGTAAAAGTTATGTCGTCATTGACAAAGAAGAAGGAGTGGAATTTGAAGTTGACAACGAATACATCATGTCGGCCAAAGATTTATGCACCATCAATTTCCTCGATCAGGTAATGGATGCCGGTGTGAGTGTGCTAAAGCTTGAAGGACGCGGACGTTCTGCCGATTATGTGTTTACCGTAACGCAATGTTACCGCGAAGCCATCGATGCATGGAAAGAAGGAACCTATACCAAAGAAAAAGTGGAAGGTTGGATGAAACGTTTGGAAACAGTTTTCAATCGCGGATTTTGGGAGGGGTATTACCTCGGAAAAACCATGGGCGAATGGAACGATGAATACGGTTCGAAAGCCACCAAACGCAAAGTATACATCGGAAAAGGATTGAAATATTTTGAAAAAGCAGGCGCAGGAGAATTTAAATTGGAATCTCAATCGCTTGCTGTTGGCGAAGAAATTATGATTACCGGACCAACCACCGGATTTATTCAGGCCACGGTCAATGAACTCCGCATCGAAGATAAAGTGACGGACAAAGTCAAAAAAGGCGATGTGTTTACCATTGTCATCAACGAAAAAATTCGTCCTTCCGATAAGCTTTATAAAGTCGTCGACGCCTAATGATCCGTATCATTCAACAACGCGATAAATGCATCGGCTGCAATGCTTGTGTGGAAGCTGCTTTCCACCGTTGGCGCATGAACCGTCGCGATGGAAAATGCGCACTCATCGGTTCCGTCAATAAAAAAGGATTTCATCAAGTCCTTGTCGACGATCACGAGCTCGAAGAAAACCAACGCGCCGCCGCGAATTGTCCTGTGAAAATTATTCAAGTATTAAAGCTTTGAAATTTCACCATTGAGGACACTCCGTTTCACTGAGGAAATTAAAAGGGGTATTAGGTAATTAGGGAAAAAGGGAATCCGTGCACGACCGCGGTGCCTGAGGCTCTCGAAGGCACCACATTTCACCACTAAGACACAAAGAACACAAAGAACACTGAGGTGTTTAATAAAAGGGGAAGAGGGGATTGGGAGAATAGGGTAA
>JBIKKU010000165.1:0-6794 GCA_044360245.1 Flavobacteriales bacterium
GCATGAAGTCTTAGGTCTTTCGTCTTTATTACAACCCATTGTCCGCCACACCGGAATTCGACACGTAGAATTCGTGTTATCGGAATGCAGGGTTGGTTTTAGATTTCCCTAAAGCATATAACTTATTTCCCTATTGCATATAGCTTATATCCCTATTGCATATAACTTATATCTAAATGGCTTATAACTTATATCCCTATTGCATATAACTTATATCCCTATTGCATATAACTTATATCCCTATGGCATATAACTTATATCAATCTGGCTTATAACTTATATCCCTATGGCCTATAACTTATATCCCTATGGCATATAACTTATATCCCTATTGCATATAACTTATATCTATATGGCTTATAACTTATATCCCTATGGCATATAAAATCGCTCTATCGCCAAATCAAACGATCACTAAATCTCTTAATTTCTTTTCTTCACCATCTTAAATTCCGGGTGGAATTTCAAAGCAAAAAGCGAATTGGATAAAGCCAGAAAAACATGCACCACAAATGCCACCCAAATGGTTCCGGTTTGCAGCGTGATTAAACAAAGCACCAATCCAAGTGGAGCAGCGCCAATGGTTTCGTCCATGCCTTTTGGAATATGCGTGGCACAATACAAGGCAATGTTCACGGCAATAGCGGGCCATACTCCCATGGTGTCAACCAAGGGGATGAAAAGAATTCCGCGAAACAAAAATTCATATCCGAATAAATACGCACACCAGGCTATCGAGTAGCGCAATACCAGCGAGCGATCCCATTCTTTGGCTCGGATTTGCGGATACATCGAAAATGTTTTTGGTCTTCTGGCGGCAAAATAATTCATTGGAATAATGATTGCTCCCAGTCCCAAACACCAATACAGTGTAATGAGATTGGTGCCTTTGTTGAATGCAATACCGTAATCGGATAAGCCGTATTTCGGAAAGAGCATTAGGAACAATACAGCAGGCAGAATACCCATCAATACAAAACCGGCGTATTTGGTGAACAAGACATGACGAATCGTTCCTTCATCGCCTTGGTATTTGGCATAAAACGAAGCTTTGATTTTTTCGGAAGCAAAAATGAACCAATAAATACTGAAGAATACCGTTGAAGCAACGATGGTGAAAAAAATCACGAAATCATTTGGCTTCCAGGAAAGGTCGTAAGTCATAGGCAGTAAACTCTGCCAAAAATAGCGATTATTTCCGGCTTAGAATTTTTTATGAAAGCCAATGAAGGGAAAGCCTATGTCACCCATAAATTTCTCGAAGGATATAATTTTGAAATCTGGGATATACTTTTTCTTGTCTTCTGGAAATAGCGTCTGACCCATGCCAAAGTCTATGGACCAATTTCTTTTTCCTAAAAACCTAATTCCCAATCCAAAACCACCGGTTTTTTTATCTACCATGTAACCACTGTCGAACACCAACAGAATTCTTTGATCCATGGGATACATGCCTGAAAGGGTAATAACCTTGCTTGATTCGGAAAAATGGAGCGTTGAGAATCCTCACATACCAACGGTGAAATTTTTTTGGCTTGTACCCACGGTAAATTTTACGTTGATATTAAATCCCCAATCATCCTTATCAAAATTGGATTGAGAAAAAGAAGTGTACCGTGCCAACCAGCCAAAATGAATTCCGGCGTAAAAATGTTCTTTTAGTTTTAAGTTGAACATGCCGCTAAAATCCAATGCGTTAAAGAACAAATAGCGTGCACCAAAGGAAAAGCGCTTAGATAAATTCATGGACATGCAGATGACTCCAAATGATGAAACATCAAATTGTCCTGAATTTGGTTCAAATGGAAGTGCAGCATAATTCAGGAAATACATTTTATGGTTTCCTTGAAATAACGAATCAGGATTCGGTTTAATCGGTTGTTCATCTAAAAAGTCAATCCTTCTAACATTTATTTTGGCTACAGTAACTACGGTATTGTTGCCAAGCTTTATATGAAGGTGAACCTCGTTTTCAGCGGTAATTACACCGCGTATGTCATGACCTTGATGGGTCTGTATGCGCACATTTTTTCCGACCAATATAGTATCGGATGGCGTTTGAGCAAAACCTTGGAAACATCCGATAGATAGGATGAGCACAAGTACAATATGTAGAATGTGTTTCAAGGATTTTTATTTCAATTCAATATAATGTACTTTTTTCTGACAAAGCTTATGAAATGAATTAAAGGTGTGTTTTTGTAATTATGTGGAGAAAAGTAATAAGAACTTTAGTCGAAAAGATACATGGCTCGAGTCTGGGAATTGGGCTTTACAAAGCATCAGAATCGGATATGAAAAGCCATAAAGAGCATGGTAGGTTTTTTCATGAATGACAAATTATTAAGGGGAAAATGAGTCAGCATATAATTTTCCGCGTTTTCGTCAATACTGTAGTTCAATCTTTGAGTGACACCAAGATCAAGGGAATGTCCGTGTTTATCATGCAACCGAATGCCCAGTGCGGCAAAACTAGCATTGAACTTTTGGTTCGTATTGGCTTCCGTAACAATTGAAAAGGTATTGTTGAGCTTTAAAACACCACCAAGGGAAAGTAAAACTATGTTTTGGCTGCATTGGTAATTCGAATAATTACGGATTCCAAAACTCAAGTTGTTGTAGGAATCACCAAAGGTTAAAAAACTGCCCATAAAAAAGCCATTAACTTTTTTTTCATTGGTAGGTACCCAAAACATAAAATTGCGAATGAAATCGAAAATGAAAGAGCGAAAATGACCGGCACCAACACTCGCATGCCATTGTTTGCCTAGTCTGAATTTGTACCAGGCGGATACAGATAGGGTAAGATAGGTTCGCAATTCGGCTCTGATGGAAATATGCGATCGTATGGGGCGTTCAAATTCCAAATTCATCAGGAAGGAATGCAATTGGGGATCCTCGTTGGGATTCGGCAATGCATTGGGAGATGTCAGGTAATACGTGGTTCGCAGCGGAATAGGTTGGATGGAGGTTGTTGGCTGTTGAACAGAATCTTCCTCTGCATGTGCAGTGAAAGTGTCAACTGCCATTGAATTTAATTGGGTAGAGTCGACAAGCGATTGTCCTGATGTAAATTCCACTTGAAAAAAAATAAGGCATAGCAGTGCCGTGCGCAGGAGTATGCGTTTCATGACTTTGGATTTTGAATAAGAAAGTAGAAAAGGAAATATTAGAAATCCTTGTGGAAACCTACCACCGGAAAAGGAATTCCTACAAGTGTATTGTAAGAATTGTAATATCCGTTGCCATAATATTGATAAACCAAATCTTCATACAATAGGTAAGAGATTCCTAAATCCCATGTATTTCCCTTTTTGGAAAGCAAACGAAGTGCAAAACCAAAGGTCCCTCCTTCAAATTCCGGGGCAATTGCACCCTCAGTAATTACAGCCATTCGATTGTTGAATTGAATTTGTCCTCCAAAATTGAAATAATAGGAATTATTTCGTCCCTCGAAATTCGAGAGGTAGCCACCTCCAATGGTGAAATTGCGTTTTTCATCACCCAATGTATAATATACATTCGCATTAAATCCGGTGATTTGTCCCATCGTGTTGGAAGTGCCGAAGCGTCTTACCAATCCTCCAACACCTGCCGAAATTCCAAAGTTTCCTGCAGATTTGGTGGGGATGATGTAATTGCCTTGAAACCCAAATGCCGCAAACCAAAAGGTACCGGCGGTTAGTGAAAAACGTTCCGAAAATCCAATATCCACCAAACCAAAACATAACATGGGCATATGCATCTGTACTTGATTCTCTTCCATGGGTAAGGCGTTTTTATTCAGGATGTAGCGGTGGTGCTGAATCATACCCGGATTGAAGGATCTGGATTTACCCTGACCTTCGTCCAAGTATTTGATGGATTTGATTTGAAGTTTCGGAATGGAAACTTTCCCGATGGTGGTCGTTAAAATCACCATGTTCACTCCATCATCCGAAATGATGGTACCGATGAATTTGTTGTCCTCGGTAGTGCGGACTTCAACCAGGCGACCGGTATTGGTGCTGTCGTTCTGAGCAATAGCAGAACTTGCAGAAAGCACCAACATCAAAAGGAGAAAAAAGAAATTTTTCATACCACAAACATCAAGAGAATAAAAACAATAACGATGCACCCGGGTTAATAATTGTGCAATTATTTTTTAAGGTAACCATTTTCACGAAACCAATCCATGGCCTCGCGAATACCATCCTCGATGGGCGTTTGCGGTAGACCGATTTCTTTTTGCGCTTTTTCGGAGGAATAGTAAAACTCCGCACAAGAAATTTTTGCCATCGTATAACTCACTTGTGGCGCCTTTTTTCGGAGGGATGCCATCATTGAGCCGAATCGACCGTAAAGCAACAACGCAAATTTGGGTACGCGACGTTTCGGAGCTTTTACACCACATGCATGGGCTATTTTTTCGAAAGCTTCTTTAAAGTTGAGGTTTTCGTTGCCTAAAATGTACGATTCGCCGGTGCGACCCATTTTAATGGCATTCACCGCTGCTTTGGCTGCATCTTTTACGCAGATGTAATTTTTCCCGCCGGGTGCATATCCGGGCACTTGCTGATGGTACACCGCAAGGATCATTGCGCCGGAACTTGGAGCAGAATCGAAAGGACCGAGCATGAAGGTCGGATTCACCACCACAGCATTCAATCCATCTTTTACATACTGCATTACCAATTGATGCGCTTCGTATTTGCTGTCCATGTAATCGTTGGCGAATTCATGCGCTTTGTACGCATCGTTTTCCGTTCCCGGTTTTTCCTTGGTGCCATAGCCAAACGTATTTGCCGTTCCGATATACACCAAACGTTCAATACCATTCGCTTTGCAGGCATCGAGGACATTGCGCGTGCCTTCGATGTTGACTTTGCGCACCATCGGATTACGGTCTGGCCACATGGCTGTGCTGGCTGCACCGTGGAGGGCGTACTGGCAACCCTTCATCAATGCACGCATGTTCTCGGCATTCAGCAAATCACCTTCTACCTTTTCAATCGGCAAACCATCAAGTGTTTTCACCTTGCGTCCGGGCTGCACCATGGCACGCACCTCATAGCCCTGCGCTAAAAGTTCGCGGACAATATTGCTGCCCAAAAGACCATCCGGACCGGTTACAAAAATCTTCATAACTCAAATGTACAAACAAATGCCACTTGCGAAACCAAGTAGATTTTGCGATCTATGCAGAAGCAGCAAAGGCAAAGATGACCAACGATTTACAACTGGAATTATTCGATCTGATCCGCGACCGTTTGGACCAAGGCAGCTCCATTGCCGAAGAGTTGATGGAATTGCTGCAAGTCAGTTCCGATAGCGTTTACCGACGATTGCGCGGCGAAACACTGCTTACCTTTCCCGAAGTAGCGCGGATTTGTCAGCACTTCGGCATCTCCATCGATTCCCTGCTCAACATCTCCACCGACGAAATATTATTCACCCAACGTTGGAACGACGCCTCCGTTTTTAGTTATTCCGAATACCTCAATACCCATCTCAACGACCTTTCCACCTTTCGTTTGTTGGGCAATCCCACCTTGTACATCCAGGCCGGTGATTTGCCCGATTATTATTTTTTCACCGCTCCCGAACTCGCCGCCTTTCGCGCGTTTTTTATCGGAAGAACAACACTGCAACTCAAAGAATTTAAATCGCGGAAATTCGATTTGGACAAACCCTATGAACACCACCGTGCACTTGAGCGCGAAATTTTTCGTCAGTACCTGCGCATTCCAAGCATGGAAATATGGAGCAGAGGATTGCTCGACAACCTCACATCGCAATTGGTGTTTACCGCAAAATCCAATTATTTCCGATCGCCATATATGTTTTTTCAGTTGTGCGATAAACTCGAACAACTCACTGCCAAAATGCAACAGATGGCAGAAACCGGAGTGAAAACATTTTTATCGGGCGACATCAAAAGCAAGGGAAAACTGCAAGTGTTTGTCAACGATTTTTTGCACGGCGACGGCACCATCATTGCCAAAGCAGGAGAGAAATATGCAACCGTGGTGAAACATCAGGAAGTGGGACAATTGCTCAGTACCAATCAACAATACGGAAAACGCTCCTGGGAAGTACACGAGCGCATTGCCAACCGTTCCAATTTAATTACCGGAATGCCCGGAGAGTATTTCGATCGCTTTTTTCACGAATTGTATGCCCGTATCGATTGGGCCAGACTTCAAATGAGTTGAGTATGCTGATTCCTGCTTTTATTACATTCATTTTAATGGGATTGCTTTTTCCCGTTTTGTTTGTTTACACCTTGTGGTTTATGTACAAAGGATTAACCACACCGGGAAGTCCGAAAAAAAACAACAAGAAAAAATCGCAAAACCCGAAAGAAATTCCCGCACCCGAACGCATTGCCGTGCTGACATGTACCAATTGCAATCAACCTATGCACATCAATACCAAACATCAAGTCTGCAGTCATTGCTCCACCCCCTACACCTTGCCTGCAGAATACCTCGACATTTTCAAATACCGCGAAGCAGCAAGTGAAAAACTGGAACAGGCCGAACGCTTCTGGAAAAAAGCACGCTTCTATGGTTCCGGATTTATGCGTTGGTTTTTATTGTTCTTGTTGTTATGGTTACCCATTTGCATGGGCGTGATTATTTTCCGTTCGGAAGATGCAGACATCGTTGATCGCTGGTTGCATGACTATGGCGCATTTGGAAGAGGACTGGTTTCTTTTTCGTTTATCGCTTTTTTCTTTTGGATGTTTATTCTGTTTATTACCCGCGGATTGCTCGGCGAAAAAACACGAAAACTCATTCCCGATTTGGATG
>JBIKKU010000378.1:0-3128 GCA_044360245.1 Flavobacteriales bacterium
CGATTAACTTTTGCAAAAATGCCACCAGGCATTTTCCACCACAACTTTTTTTAACTTATTCTGAAATCCTATTTTTTTGCAAGATTACATTTCGAAGTGCATTGACGGTGTAAGAAATTATCATCACACCAGCAGCGCCTAATAAATTGAACCAGAGAAAACCAGTCCATCCGAAAGAATGGTTGAAAAAAGTAAATACTTGAACTAAAATAGCGCCAATAAGAACAGAAGTTCCATTTACTTTTTTCAAAAGAAAGGCTGTGAGGAAAATACCCAGGATGGTTCCGTAAAAAAGAGAACCTAAAATGTTTACCGCCTCAATAAGACTCCCTTGTTCTCCAACAAACAAAGCAACCAACATGGCTAATAATCCCCAAACAACGGTTAGTAGCTTTGATGCGTTTAAATAATGCCTTTCACTTTTTGACTTTTTACCAAAACGTTTATAGAAATCGATAAGGCTTGTTGAGGCCAAGGCATTGAGTTCAGAAGCTGTGGAGCTCCAGGATGCAGAAAAAATTACAGCAATCAATAAGCCGATTAATCCGGCGGGTAGGTATGTGATTACAAACGAGAGGAAAATATAATTGGTGTCCTTGCCTTCTGATAATGGATTAACAATATGAATGATAGATCGCGCACTATCACGCATGTTTTCCATTGTTTCTTCAGTATTCCTAATGTTTTTTAAATGTATTTCTTCCTGAATTTTATCGCTGCTACGATGGGCGTCCAGGAAGGCGTAATTTTCTGCAATGCGCAATTCGTTATAATCATTGTACTCGCTTTCCAAACGATGATAAGTGGTATTGTATGATGAATTTTTTACCATTTCAACATCGACAGGATTAAAATTTAATGGGCGATAATTGAATTGATAAAAAGAAAAAAGTAGTACTCCAATCAATAAAATGAAAAACTGCATTGGGATTTTTAGCATACCGTTAAAGAGCAAGCCCGTTCTGCTTTGAGAAATACTTTTTCCTGAAAGGTATCTTCCTACCTGCGACTGATCAGTTCCGAAATAGGAAAGAGAAAGGAAAAATCCACCAATTAAGCCACTCCAAATATTGTATTTATCGGTGATGTTGTATTCCGTTGTAATGATATTCATTCGCTCGTGGGCTCCTGCAAGGGTGAGTGCATCATTGAAAGAGATGTCCTCCGGGTGTAAGGATACAACCATGTAACCGGCAATAAACATTCCGATTAAAATGATTGTCATTTGATGGATCTGTGTATAGGATACAGCCTTTGTTCCACCATAAACAGTGTAAATAATAACTAGTCCTCCCATGAAAATACAGGTGAGGTGAATTTCCCAATTCAGAATACTGGAAAGCACTAATGAAGGCGCGTAAATGGTAATTCCTGCAGCTAGACCACGTTGAACCAGAAATAAGAAGGCCGTAAGCGAACGAATTCTTACATCAAACCGTTGTTCCAAATATTCGTAAGCCGTGAAAACTTTTAGTTTATGAAAAACCGGTAAGAACGTAGTAGAAACGACAATCATTGCTAATGGCAGGCCAAAATAGTATTGCACAAAACGCATACCGTCTTCATAGCCTTGCCCCGGAGCAGAGAGAAAAGTAATGGCACTTGCTTGCGTTGCCATGACAGAAAACATTACATGGTACCAAGGAAGAGATTGATCACCTAATAGATATCCTTCAACGTTTTTTTGTCCTCGACTTTTCCAAATTCCAAACAGGACAATAAACAATAAGGTAGATCCAAGTACAATCCAGTCTAAAGCACTCATGAGTAAAACTGTGTTAGTGCATTAAATAAAACAATCATAAGGACTAACCATAATACCACAATCAGGTAAAACATGCCCCAAGAACCAAAAACAGGTGGTTTTTCGGAGTCAGAATTTGAAGGCAATTTATTTTCCATTGGATTGAGTGCTTGATGCGGTTTGTAAAACTTCGCTATCCGAAATCAGGTTTTCAAAAAGTCGTATAGCTCCGGGAACACCGGCGGGAAGTTGCCTAAAGAAAGACAAAGAAGTATAAACATATCTTCCTTTTCCGTAGTTGGCAAAAAGAAGTGATCCATCGAGAGGTTTAGCATCCGGATCATTCATGAGGAAAGGTTTAATGTAATTGGTGTCTGCTTCACCTACAAAATACAAACCTCTTTCTTGCACCCAATCTTTAAAATCGTTTTCGGTGATTAGGTTGGGTAATGAAAGAAAACCTGCATTGACAGTTCGCTTAATGGTTACTGCTGCATTTTCATCGGTTACTCTTTCTCTGGTCAGTTTAAAAGGAAAGGGCCCCAGTTCATTTGTGACCAAAGGTATGCTAGTGTTGTATTGCACCAATAGTTTGCCTCCTGAATACACATATTTGAATAACATATCATTGAGGAATTTTAAAGATTTTATTGTGTTAAATGCTCTTACACCAATGATAATTGCATTGAATTGACTTAGATCATTGGTTTGAATATCTGACTCGTTTAACAGGGTAATCTGATGGCCGAGTTGACCAAGAATATCAGGAATTTTATCTCCGGCACCATCAAGATAACCAATGCGTTTTGGCCTAGATGCAAGGGCAATTCGGACACATTTTACCTGACTTGAATCAAACCAGATTTGATCCGGAATATGTTCGTATGAAACTTTGTGAAATGCAAATGGGTAAATTCTATCCTTCACTTTTACGTATGCACTAAGTGTAAAGCTTTCATCACCTGATGCACCATGTGGACGAAATTCGAATTCTATTTCCTTGGTTTCGTTAGCATGTTCGAAAGATAATGATTGATCGTTGGAGTAGCCCGGAGCAAAATCCCATACAGGAGGTAAGTTCAAATGCACAATTACATCGTTGTTTTCTCGAAATGATTTGACAACCAATTTGATCTTTTTTGATGTTGAATTGATTAATGCAATTTCGTCTTTGAAGTTTACTGAAGCAGCCGGGGAAATGTAAAAAGGCTGGTAGACTTCGCCGATAGACGGGTCGATGGTTTTGTGGCGTATTTCGCTTGGGATCGTAACATATGCATCATTGATGTAAAAACTTGATGTTACGAATATTTCCGGACGATATTCCGGGCGCCATTGATTCGCTCTTTCTTTCCATGGAAGCTTGAGGTAATTGTTTTGATTT
>JBIKKU010000062.1:0-11455 GCA_044360245.1 Flavobacteriales bacterium
TTCCAGTTTCCAAACATCGTTACGTGAATCGCCATTTGGAGAAATCGCGTTTGGAATGAGTGTGGTGATTTCGTTGGTAACGGTATTGATGGTTAAGCTCGCCACCGCAGTATCGGAACATCCCAAATTATCATAAACAACTTGAGTTATGTAATACGTTCCATTGGCAAAATAAACGTGATCCGGATTTTGATTGGTGGAAGTTGCAGTTCCATCACCAAAGCTCCACCAATACGAAGTGGAATAGCTCGATGTATCAATGAAATTTACTTCAGCTCCAATGTTCAGACCATTGTTGGTGTTGTAGAAAAATCCTGCATTCGGACGAGGTAAAACAGTAATGGGAATAACCATGGTGTCTCTGCATCCAAATGTTGATGCTACCACATGTGAAATATTAAAAGTTCCGGTTCCTGTAAAAATTTGTGAGGCATTCTGCGAAGAAATGGATCCAAATCCTCCGAAATCGTAATACCAGAAATTGATTGAGCCACTGCTAATGGAAGAGTTGTCGGTGAAATCGATGATGACTTGTGTTCCCTGACAGGTGGTAACATAACTGAAATCTGCTGTTGGAATAGGATACACCGTCGCATTTTGCGAAATGGTGTCTTTACAACCTGTAGAATTGGTTACAATCAACTGCACATTGTAAGTGCCATCGGCAGTATAAGTGTGAGAAGGATTTTGTGATGTGGAAGTTTGTGCATCACCAAAGGACCATTCCCAATTTGAAAGCGTGCCGTATCCGGGTAAAGAGAAATCGGTGAAGGTTGTGGCATTATCCAAACACACATTAGTGAAGTTGAAATTCGCAAAAGGAGGCGAAACAAAATCAATTCTTGTGGTGGCTGCAACGCTATTGCAATTGTTGTTATTGGTTGTGGTCAGCGTAAGGATGACATTTCCCGCAGTAATCTCAGCAGCTGTAGGAGTGTAGGTAGCATTGAGATCGGTATTGGAAGGAGAGAAAGTTCCTGAACCACCCGACCAAATTCCGGTAACAGTCGGTCCGCCAACTACTCCATTTAAAGTAATCATCGGATCGTTGGTGCAAGCAATTTGGTTTACTCCGGCATCAACTGTTGGAGATGGAGTGAAAGTAACCACAACAGAATCTTTTGCTGTGCTACATAATCCATTGTTGGTCGATTCCAAGTACAAGGTTACTGTTCCTGCATTGATATCGCTAACCGTAGGTGTGTATGTGCCAACCAAAGAAAGGTTGTTCGGAGAAAAAATTCCATTTCCTGAAGTTGTCCATCTTCCGGTAGTTGAGGATCCTGATACGGTTCCTGAAACGTTCACCAAAGGATTGTTGGAACACACACTTACCGTTGCAACGCCCGCATCCACTGTTGGTGCAGAGGTGATGGTGATTTGCATGGTATCGCGTTCTATCGCACAAGATCCTACACCGGTTCCTGTGAGTACCAATTGCACAATTCCTGCGGCAGTGTCAGCTACACTTGGTGTATAGGTTGTATTCAATACACTGTTGTTCCCAAATGTCCCGGAGCCTAAAGTTGACCATGTACCACCGCTTGCTCCTCCGCCAATACTTCCATTTAATGCTACAACAGCATTGTTGGCACAAACCGTTTGGTCGGCTGAGGCGTTAATGATTGGTGCAGGATCTACAGTGAGTACCAAAGTATCTCTTTGCACCGGACAAGGTCCTGTTGATGAAAGAACAAGAATAATTGGTGAAATAACCGTGTCCAAATCGCTCGGCTGATAGTTGTTGCTGAGGGAGGTTAATCCATTTTGAAAAGATCCAAATCCATTGGAACTCCATGTACCGGTTACCGAACCTCCTCCTACAACTCCGTTCAAAGACAGTGGAACGTTTGCACAAATAGTGGCATCAGCACCTGCATCAACAAATGGATACGAAGCAAATTCCGATAAATAAGCATAGCCGCTTCCTGCAGATTGTGAACCATAAAATGCGGCAAGTCCGAAAATGTCTCCCGTATTGCTAACCAGATTATGACTACCCACAGGCACATCGGTGGTGTTGAAATAAATCAATGCCGATTTGTATGCTCCCGATGTTCCCGGAACATTTTTAAATGCAGCAGCAGGAATCAAAGATGCATTTCCATTCAGCGTAAATTGATTTTCGAAACCTGTTCTGGTGTATAAACGAATTGCAAATGAATCGGCTACAGGACGCGTAAATGCTGTGGTGTATGTTCCTGCACAAAACAAGTTCGGAACCTGAGCGCCGCTGAGTTTACATCCAAATCCGCTAACATGTAAAACATAAACAGGTTTAGAAGATTGAATGTAAGTAACGGTATCGGTGTTGATGTATTGGTACGTTTCTCCCCAGTTGATAAGTGCTGTGGTTGTTGAAGAACCTGTAATGGTTAAACTGGTTCCGTTTTGGGTTGCCAAAATGTAAACACGTTCATTGGCTGCAGTTCCCTTGTGAAGAATGTAATCGGTACCGATATACGCCGAAGAAGTAATTTGATCGGCAACTGTGCTTAAACATCCGCCATTGCTGAGTGCACCGTGATGGATGGTAACGGCAACAGGTTTGTTGGAAGAAACAATTGATCCGGCAAGTGATGTAGTTGCAACCAAATCTGTTTCGCGCGCTGAATAGGTTTGACCGGCGTTGAGCGTAACCGAAAACGTGACATTGGCTGCACGTCCGGTTATTGCTGCACGTGGCGTAATCAAAACGGTTGTAGCATTTTGTGTAGCCACAATTTCAATCGAGTTGGAAGATGCCGGTGTTGTTGTTCCGTTGTTCCAGAATTTCTGAAAAGGGGTGTAAAATTCAGTTCCTAGGCCTTTTTCACCTTTGAGGGATAAAAATTCCTTGTTGGAACTTGCACCTATTTCATAGGCCGCAGAAATATCGGCGGTTGAAGAAATGTACAATCCGTTGTTGTTGACGGCATTCGCACTTGGACTTTCAATCGAGGCTAAGAATGGGGTTAGGTCGACCGATTGAGCAGTATTGGCGGGAAGGTTAACCACAATGGGGGTAAATCCACCATTTGCAGGCTGGGTGATGGTCACCGTGGCCGCGCTTGAATAGCTCATAAGTCTCAGGCTAATGGGCTGATCGCCGAGACCGGCAGAAATTTGCGGCGCAGCGAACCAAAATTCGGTATCGATTTGCGCCTGCGTTTCCACAAGGCCTCCGGTCAGAAAAAGAAGCAGAGAGAGGTATAATTTTCTCATTCCGGTAGTAGTGTTGATGTTCTTTTCTCCTGAAAAACAGGAATTAGAGGGCAAAAGTACCGAATTAATCGATGAAATGCATAAATTTTCTGATTAACCTGGTCTTATCGCTTACTAAACCGTTGTATTTCAGGGATTAACTATTTCTATAGACGGAAATAGTGAAGGAAAAGTGGCTTGCGAAAAACAAAAAAGGGAAGCATTGCCTCCCCTTTTAGAACCTACAGTATACGGTCACTCTTGTTTTACTACCCTAAAGGCAGTTCGACGGTTGCGTTGATGCAATTCGTCCTGTTTGTCTTTATCAGGTTCGGCAGCAATGTCATCGCATTTAAACAAAGGTTCTGTTTCGCCATAACCTTGAGGAACAAGACGTTCCTTGGCGATACCCTTGCTGATGAGGTAATCTACACAAGATTTAGCGCGGTCTTTGGAAAGCTTCATGTTATAAGCATCGTTTCCGCGACAATCGGTATGCGATTTAATTTCAACGACCAGGTCGCTGTTGAGGGTGAGGAAGTCGTACAATTGATCGAGGACTTCTTTCGATTTTGGACGCAAGGTGGCACGATCGAAATCGTATTCAATTCCCGGGATTTCAATTTCTCCGCTTGGAATTTTTCGAAGGTAAAAGTCTTGCTGCAAATGCGCGGTTTCGGTAATGTTCAAGGTGTTGACACTTGCGGCGTCGGCAAAGTATTTTGTTTTTTTCGACTTCATGAAAATTTCCATACCCACACGCAGTTCAGTTTTGTAAAAACCGTTTTCGTCAGCAATCAACACGATGGGTTCCCACTGAAAATTCACGTCTTTTAATTCAATGATGGCACCCGGAATGGGTTCTTCGGAATTTGCATCGTACACATACCCCTGAATGTCCACCGCAATCATTTCCTTATCGAATCCCCAAATTTTTTCGCAATGGCCGCGGAGGTCTAAAGTGGAATCGCAATCGCTGCAGGCCAGTCGGTCTGATGCATAAAAACCGCTGCGCTGGTCGGGACCAATGATGAAATACCTTTCGTCTTTACTTGTATTTACCGGTGCGCCTAAGTTGTAAGGTGTTGTCCAAATGCCTTCGTCTTCATTGTATTGCGTTTTAAAAACATCCTGACCGCCAAATCCGGGATGTCCGGTAGAAGAGAAATAGAGGGTATTGGTTTGCAAATGATAAAATGGAGAGACTTCATCTTCTGCGGTATTGACAACCGGTCCACAGTTTACCGCATCGCCAAGGTTTCCATCGGCATCAATGGGACAATACCAAATATCCATTCCGCCTTGTCCGCCCGGACGATTCGAAGCAAAAAACAATTTCGTCTCATCCAGGTTCAACATCGGCATCATGGTTTTGTAACCCGCAACATTGATGTCGAGTTTCATCGGTTCCATCCATTTGCGGTTGAATCTTTTGGAAACGTAAATGTCGCATTCCGTTCTGTTTTCTGGATTCCAGCGTGTGAAATAAAAGGTAGATCGGTCTACCGATAAAACACTGCCACCTTCATTATATGGCGAATTGACAGGCTGCGTAAAAGCTACAGGCTCTTCCCAATTCACGCTGTCTTTGAGTGCAACGATGTACAAATCGGAAGTGAATTCACCTTTGTCTTTTTTCGGATCTGCCACGATATTGCTCGCATGGGCATTGGCAAAAATCAAGGAACCTTCGGTAAAATAATTGATAGCAAATGAAGATCGTCCGCGGTTAAAATTGGTGTCGAGAATTTTGGTGGAGATTTCCGCACGAACGTTTGCAGGGTTTCGCGCAAAGGCACAGGAAACCAATTTTCCTTCTGCCAGTTTTTTCATGTTTTCATCTCCGGTTTCCTGAATGAAAGCTTCCAATATTTTTTCTGCCTCATCGTATTTCTCATTGTTCATGAGGGTTACAGCATAATAATATTTGGCGTTCGGAAATTCTGAAGAAGGATTTTCAACAGCAATCTTATACCAAACTTCGGCGTTGGAATAATCTTTTAGTTGACGGTAAGATTCTGCCAATTTATGAATGACATACACTTTACGCATGTCGCCACCATTCACGTTCATGGTGGAATCTTTTTTCACTTTGGGTTTACGCGATGATCCTGCAATTTCATAAGGATGCACCAAATCGTTTTTCCCCGGTTCAGATAAGATAACTTTACGATAGAAATAAATAGCGGAACCATAATTCTCGGCCTTATACGCATTGTCGCCAAGAACAATCAGTTCTTTCTTGCTTTGTGCATGAACAGTAATGCCAAAGACAAGCGACAGAAGGATCAGTACAGCTCTTTTCATACTCACAGTCTTGGACAAGTTTTAATCGGGTTAGGATCTACTTTGTTATTGATGAATGTCACCGACAATTCCAGACCTCCTCTTCCGTTGGTGGCGGGACGAAGTGTTGAAGTGTTGATGTCGTAACTTAATCGGTAGGTGAATTTTCCAAGCCTCAATCCACCCATGAGCACTGCAGCATCTTTGCTACGCATGGTGGCGCCACAAATCAGGAATGCATCGGCGTCTTGCAAATAGTAATGTACATCTGCAGCGTAAGTAAGTTCCCTTGCGTTTTTTTCACCCATGTAAAACACTTTGCCGACCAATTGAATTTTTTCTGTGAGGTTTACTTTGGTGCCTGCATGCATCAGCCAGCGGATGGGTAATTTATTGTTGTTGTTGAAAAAGGATTCTTTGGGTTGGTTGAGGTGGAATCCGGATAAACCTAAAAAAGGATTGAAAAGTGTATTTTCATTTCCGTAATAATACATCAATCCAAGATTCACATCTCCTTTTAAAACCGAGTTGCCTGCGAGACTTTCTCCATTGCTTAGCGACTGATCAAAATATCCGCCGTTGAATGGAGAATATTGCGCACCGAAATAAAGTTTATTCAGGTTGATGCTTTTTTGAAATCCTCCTAATTGCAATCCCATGCTCAAATGATGGTGATTGTTTTTGTCAAGTTTCATATCGTATCCAACCGAAGCAAGTGCACTGAACACATTGTAGTTTCCTGCACCGGCGCGGAAATTGGCGATTTGAAGTCCAAAAGCAATTTTTTTGAAAGGCATATCCACTGCAACCAAACCTGTTGTAAAAGGCTTGGTAGCGATGGCCGACCATTGCGTGCGGTAATGACCATGAATACGCAATTGTCCTTTAAACATACCTGTCATTGCCGGATTTACATTCAACGCGGCAGCTTCGTATTGCGACAAGTGAAAATCTTGTGCGTGCACACTTCCCGAAAGAAGAAGCGCGATCCAGAGTGCTATCTTTTTCATGTTACTTCTCATTTGGGTTAGCGCAATAAAGTGACATCACCGGTTAATTCATGTTTCACGCCATCTTCAGTGGTGGCTACAATTTGATAAACATACACGCCAAGTGGTTGCTCAACGCCATTGTAAGTGCCATCCCATCCTGCGCAAGTATAACCTCCGCAATCGGCAACATCACCTGTTTCGTAAATCAATTGTCCCCAGTTGTTGTAAATGCGGAATTGCAATTCACGGAATGGTCCGCCATAGACATGCAACAAATCATTGCTTCCGTCTCCGTTCGGCGAAAATGCATTGGGCACATTGGGAGGAAGAAATACCACAATGGCAGTTCGTGCAGTGTCGTAACAGCCGTTATTGTCTTGAACTACGAGTGTAACAGTGTATGTTCCTGAACCATTGAATCCGTGACTGGTATTTTGATTCAAATCAATAGCGGTACTGTCGCCGAAATCCCATTGCCAAGAGGTAATAGATCCGGATGGTGTAGATTGATCTACAAAATTTACGATTTCGAATTGGTTCACCGATGATGCAGATGATGCAAAAGCAGCGTTTGGTCCCGGAAGCACGTTGGTGTTTTGTGTGATGCTGTCAACACATCCAAATGCGGAGGTTACCACAAGAGTTACTGAATAACTACCTGCAGAAGGATAAACATTGGTAGGATTCTGAATCGTATCCGATTGTCCATCGCCAAAACTCCATTGCCACCCGCTTATGGTTGAGCCGTTCACTGTTGATTGATCGGTGAAATCTGTGCCACCGTTTAAACATGGATTGGGCGAGGTAAATGCAGGAACCGGAAGAAAATGCACATCGACATTTTGAGTGAGTGTGTCTTTACATCCGTTTTGCGAAGTAGCGATTAAAGAAACAGCATAGGTACCTGCTGCATTGTAATTGTGTGAGGGGTTTTGTGAAGTAGAGGTTTGTCCGTCACCAAAAATCCAATTCCATCCAACCACGCCGCCAACTGCTGTTGAGCCATCGGTGAAGGTGCTTGCATTGCCAATACAAACTTCGGTGAAACTAAAAACAGGAACGGGTGAAGGAATCAGCGCAACATCAATGGTGTCTCTTGCAGTTAAACATCCACCATTGTTGGTTGAAGAAAAAATTAGAGTGGCAGTTCCTGCTGCAATTTCTGCTGTGCTTGGCGTATACCATGATACGGTTGAACTATCAGGAGAAAATACTCCTCCGCCTAAAGATGTCCAAACTCCCGAACCGGTAGTCACTGTTACATCAACAGGCACCATATCGCCGAAACATGCGGTATCGTTGCTCGTGATGGTCGCTGTGGGTGGATTGTAGAATCCGATATTTACTGTGTCGGTTGTGGTGATGCAATTTCCAACATTCGTAGCGGTAAGGTAAAGCGTTACGGTTCCGAAGTTGATGGAATGTAAATCGCATTGAGCGCATCTGCATCTGGTGAGAATGTTCCCGATCCGGAAGTTGTCCAATGACCACCTCCAGCAAATTGAACGATACCGTTTAATGGAACACCGGCTGTGTCTTTACAAACCTGAATATCTGCTCCTGCATTGACATCCGGACCATCAACAAAAACAATGTGCAGTGTATCGGATGCCGTGGCACAAAGTCCGTTGCCAACCGACGACAATACCAAATCCATTGATCCTGCTGCAACTTCTGCGGCACTTGGAACATAGGTTCCGTTTAATGTATTCGGATCGGGAGTAAATGTTCCGTTCCAGTTTAACCAAAGTCCACCGCTTGCATTGATTACCGTTGCATTTAATCCGACAACCGGATTGTTGATACATGCGCTAGTGTCGGGACCGACATTTACGGTGGGTTGATTTTGTGCAAAAACAGGATAAGTGATGGTGTCGCGACAACCTGAGGTAGAATTGACAATCAGTTGAACATTGTAGTTTCCTCCGGTATTGAAAACATGTGTTGGATTGGGTAATCCTGATGTTGGTGAACCATCTCCGAAATTCCATAACCAGGAGTTCACGCTATTGTTTGCAGATGCGGTAGAAGTGTTTGTGAAAGAAGCAACAGAACCAACGCAAACGGAATCCGGATTGGTAAAATTGGCATTGGCAAATGCAATACTGAAAGTTTGGTAGGCTGTGTCTGCACATGGTGTACCGTATTGTGCAATAAGTTGAACGGTGTACGCGCCTATTCCCGGATAAATGTGCGAAGGATTGGTTTGTGTAGATGTTCCAGAACCATCACCGAAATCCCACACAAATCCATTGGCGGAAGAAGTAGAAGCATTGGTCAGTTGAATGGCTGATCCGTTGCATCCGTTGATGGGTGCGATTCCTGCGAGAGCGGGTGGGGGACAAACAACGACATTGAATTGAAAATCGCGGTAAACACTTCCAATTAAAATTCCATCGCGGTATTCGTCTACGCGCACACCAACTACGTATTGTCCAATGCTTGAAGGCACACCATCCACAATTCCTCCGGAAGAAATGGTGAGGTTTGCTCCACCAAGCGGATTGTTGATTCCGTATCCTCCATTGTAATTGACAAAAACAAAATTCGGATTTCCTGCAGTAAAGGTTAAATCGTTGCTTACGGTATAATCGATATCCGAGAGCGGACGGTAAAAAGAATACACCAATGAATCACCATCGGGATCTGTTGCGCTATGATCGAAATTGATGGGTTGTCCCTGACAAACAAACACCGGCGGAAAATTTACCCATTGCGGAGAACTGTTGGTGAGGAGCATGGTGTTGTCGGAAATTTTGCAATAAAATCCTTCACCTGCATTGAGTGGATTTACGATGTTGACCAAAGAAGAATTTCGGCAACAGGTTTCGTAATACATGTGGTATCCGCCAACAACCGGAGGAAGATTATTCACGATTCCGGTGTACAATCCTTCTTCAATACAAATGCCCGGATCAGCTACGCAGGTGTCGAGGTTGAGTGGTACATTCGAGATTTGCACCAAGGGCAAAACAATTGGAGAAAAAGGCATTACCGTTCCTGCTGAATTGTAAATATCAATGCGTGCGTTGGCATCGAAATTGGCATGTGGTGCTGTTGCAGGTGTGCAATCGCGATAGAGTCGTAATAGGATGCGGTAAGTTGATCCGCCAAGATGTTCATAGGTGAGTGAGCCTCCGACAATGTGCGTTGCAAACACATTTCCCGAAAACAACATCATTAACGCAAATAGCAAGTAGAGTTTACCTTTCATTCGTCCGGTTTTCTGAAGTGTAAATATAGCAAGTTATGTAGCTATAATTGTGTTGGTCGACATGAAAATAAATTTCATCTCTGTTCTCTAAACGTTGGTCGTTTTTGGCTATTTTAGCTATTCCTTTTCTGCTTGCTGATGAAAAACGCTCTACTAATCAATGCCTTACTGTTCGCGGGTTCTGCGGCTGCTCAAATTAATGTGCAATGGGAATCGAGGTACAACGGTTTAGGCGGAAACACTACCGAACTTGTTGCTGACATGACCACTGATGCAGCAGGTAATGTTTATGTTACCGGTAGTGCATACACTGCATCAACAGGTTACGATATTGTTACGATTAAATACAACAATGCCGGAGTGCAACAATGGATTGCCGTATTCAACGGTTCATTCAATGGTTTGGATGAAGCGCGTGCATTGACGGTTGATGCTTCTGGAAATGTTTATGTCACCGGATATTCAGCGCGATCTTCATCGAATTACGATTATACCACCATCAAATACAATGCATCCGGAACTCAGTTGTGGCAACAGTATTATGATGCCGGTGCAAGTCTTTTTGATGATGCACGCGATATTGCTGTGGATGCATCGGGGAATGTTTATGTTACAGGATCAGCAACGGTTTCATCGACCAATACGAATATTCGCACTGTTAAATATGATGCGGCAGGAAGTCAGCAATGGGCAGCGAATTTTTCTTCTTCCGGAAATAATCTGGATCAAGGCGTATGTTTGATTCTTGATGCTTCTTCCAATGTGTATGTTGCGGGAAATGCATTCAATACCGGTCAGGATTTAAATTACCGTATCCTAAAATACGATGCTGCCGGGACACAAATCTGGACTACACAATACAATTACACCCTCAATTCGTATGATTATCCCGTTGACATGCGCATGGATGCTTCGGGAAATTTATTTGTTACCGGTTACAGTTACAACGGCGCCGCATCGGATGATGATATTCATACGATAAAAATCAATTCCGCCGGAACGGTTGTGAATAGTGTAATTCACAACGGAACAGCAAATGCAGCCGATATTGCCAATGCTATTTTTATTGATGCAACGGGAAATGTGTATGTTGCTGGAAGGTCGAAAAACAGTGGTACTGCAGAAGATTTTTTTGTAGCGAAATACGATAATGCACTCAACCTGATTTGGAACGATTCCTATAATGGAGGTGGAGGAAATTATGATGAAGCTACCGATATCGTTATCGACAATTCCGGAAATGTGTATGCCACAGGATATAGTTTTTTGAGCGCTACCAATAACGATTACATGACCATTAAATACGATGGCGCGAATGGTGCAAGGTTGTGGTCTACACGTTTCAATGGTACAGCAAACAACAGCGACCAGGCCAAGAAAATTGCCGTTGATGCAGCAGGAAATGTTTATGTAAGCGGCAACTCCAGAGGTTCAGGTACCAATAACGATTATTCCACCATCAAGTATTGTCAGTTAACCACCAATGCAGGAACCGATGAGCAATTGTGTATCGGCGATAATGTGCAATTGAATGCATCAGGAGGTACCGTTTGGAATTGGTCGCCATCTGCGGGACTTTCCTCAACCACCATTTCCAATCCGTTTGCTTCACCTTCTTCCACTACCACGTATTTCGTTTCCTCTACCGATGGAAATGGTTGTACGGATTACGATACCATTGAAGTAGTTATCAACCCACTACCCGGACCGGTCATCACCCCCGATGGTCCAACCTCTTTTTGTATTGGAGATTCGGTAACCCTTAGTGCATCAGGTTTTG
>JBIKKU010000174.1:0-6584 GCA_044360245.1 Flavobacteriales bacterium
GTCATAATTGCGTTGTACATCATGAACGTTGCCATAAAAATCGCCGGTGCCGTAAAATTTGTGCCAAACGATTTCTTCCACCAGCATACGATTGTCGGTATTGGGAGTGTGTGCATTGAGTTGATCTCGACCAAGGGAGCTTACGCAAACCGGACGTTTTCCGAGGTAATTCAAAAGCAAGTCCAATTGCAGTAGATCACTTCTAAGGAGGTAGCTGCTGCGGTCATACCTGAGCGATAAATTTTCTAAAAGTGTTGTGTCGTTTTGTGTTTCCGGGTTAGAAATTCCAATATGCAAATAAGGCATTGGAAGCTTAAGAAAGGAATTGTCTGCGGTGGCATACAAGTAATCTGCACTTCCTGTTTTTAGTCCATTTAGAACATCCTTTAATTCCAATGAAGCGTTCAATTCCGGACTTTCCTGACGTTGTACAAAAATGACTTCCGTTTTAGCGTCTGTATATTTTTCTAAGGGAATCGTGGTTTGCAATTGGTGATGTTGCACATAGTGCTTAAGGTATTCAGATGCGTTGATCTGACTCACATTGATCACTGCCACGTCTTTTCTGAAGTTTTCTTTTTCCTGAACATACCATAAGGGAAAAGTATCGCCATCGCCGTGGGTGAATAAAATGGCGTTTTGCGGACAAGAGGCCAACATGTTTCTGGCAAAAGAATGGTAAAGCCCTTCGTACAAATCTGCGCTCAGGTATTTCTCTCCATCCTCACTGAAACCGGAACGCTGAAGCTCCCACCAGGTAAAAACAGTTTCGTGGGCACGCTTTGTTCTTACACGTCCTACAAGGGTTTGGTATTTTGGATTTCGTTCTTCGATTCTTCGGTAAGTCGCAATCATTTTATCTGAATATTCCATGAACTTTACCTTTTGTTCGGCATTGAATGGTTTGCGTGATGCATCTGTACCTTCAATGATTTTGAGGCATTCACCGGAATATGCTCTTGCCAAACACTCCAATAGGGTATCGTCAAGAGATGCAACATCTTCCAATGCAGCGATACTTTCGGCGTGCGCTTCATCGTAATTGTAATACAAAGAATGGTTGAAGGAATAGGTATTGTAAATCAAAGATTGTTCAATCGTGTTATAAGGAGAATTTCCATTGGGTCTGAAAATAAATTTATCATCGAGTGGCAAGTATTTATTTTGCTCCTTCGACCAGAACAATTGTTCGCTTTTTATGGAGCGGTCCTCAATCGATTTTTCGAGTACATAATATCCTTTAGGTTTTTTGGCGAATTCGATGTAGGTGTTTTCGGGGTTGGTGTATTTTTCGGAAAACTTCTTTACTACTTTCTCGTATTTTGGGAATCCATAAAAATTTTGTGGATCAAATGTTTTTTCTCCGCATGAGGAGAGCATGAAAACGAGCAGTACGAGTACAGCGGACAAGAATTTCATATCTGGTTTTTTTCAAAAATACGTAAAATGAGCACTTGGCTGGGTCGAACTGTTAGCTGAATCGCTGATTTTTGGAATTTTTAACCCTTACTGTTCTATTTTTGGCAAAAACAGCAAGATGTCTGCCGAACACATTTTATTTCTCGATATTGAAACTGCACCGATGGTGTATCGTTTTGAAGATCTTTCTCCACGCATGCAGGAATTGTTTGATGCAAAAACAAAATTCATGCAACGCGATGAAACCACCGCTGCCGATCTTTATAAAAAGGCCGGTGTATATGCCGAATTCGGAAAAGTAATCTGTATTTCCTGTGGGTTTTTATACACCCATCAAGGGGAAACGACTTTGCGTATTCGTTCTTTTTTTGGCGATGATGAAGCAGAAGTGTTAAGAAGTTTTGCTGAGCTGCTCAATCAACGTTTCCATCGTGAAGAACATTTGTTGTGTGCCCACAATGGCAAAGAATTTGATTTTCCCTACCTCTGTCGACGCATGATTATCCATGGCATTTCACTTCCCGAGATTTTACAACTGCGCAATAAGAAGCCTTGGGAAGTTCGTCATTTGGATACGATGGAAATGTGGAAGTTTGGCGACCATAAACATTTTACTTCACTCGAACTGCTGACAGAACTTTTTGGTATTCCTTCGCCTAAGGATGATATCAAAGGAAGTGAAGTAGGACGCGTGTATTGGGAAGAAAATGATTTGGAGAAAATTGTGAGGTATTGTCAAAAAGATGTTGTGGCCTTGGTTCAGGTGTACCAAAGGCTTTGCGGTTTGGAAGTGATTTCGCATGATCGGGTAAAAATTGTCTCCGCTGAATAAGCTTTCGTATGTTTGCACCATGAAATTTGGTTTTGTTTTCCTGCTGATTTTGTTTTTTTCTTGTACGGTTCCTTCGGATAAACTTGGTATGAAAATGCCGGTGTCCGATTGCATAGAGCATACTTTTTTCAAAGATCCTTCGGCAGATTTTGCCGCACATTCCATCGGTGAAAGTCGAAATGTTTTTTTGGAACGACGCATTGGCGATCCCTTGTACGAATCCGGAATGGAAGTCATCGATTCTGTTGGTATGTGTCGCAATGAAAATTGTTACACCGAAATCACTTATCGTTTTTACAACAATCACTTAACCGATATGGAAGTGACCTTCTTTTTCGGAAAGAAAGGAGATTCGGATGCTGATTTGCCGACTTACCTTGAAGTGATTCGCCGACAACTTTCCGCGCGTTATGGTGCTTCGGCAAGAGACAATGGCATTTATTCCTGGTTAGTGGATAATGAGCAAAAAACAATGGAAGTTTATCTTTCCAATGAAAGCGCCGGATATGGCAGACCTGTTATTCGTTTGTTGTATTACTCTGCCGGAATTTCAGAGGCATGATCATAATCACTTCTGAAGTGGTTTATTTGTTTTTCTTGACCGACTTATTCTTTAGAATCTGAATTTCATTTTGAAGTTTTAAGAACTCAGTTCTTAGTATTAGAATTTCCTCACTTAAGCTGTAACCCAATGGACGCATAGGTTCTGCAACAACCGTTGATGTATATTCGTTCTCATTCGCTTTTTTGGTTTGCAGTCTTTCCGAATAGAGTTTAAAGAAATCAGTTTCCAGTGCTTTACATATCAACAAAAGCAATTCAGTGTCAATAGAAGTTCTATTGAAAATATCATAAACCACATTTCTGCTTCGCTTGATTTTTTTGGAAAAGGCCATAACAGACATTCCTTTTTCACGCAGCGTTTCCTCTATTTTCTGACCAATGTGAACCATACTTGAAAATACCAAGCACGGCTGGCACAAACCCTTAATTGATGTCCGTATATTAGAACTAAATGTAACCATTTTTGGTACATTTTTGGGTATTTTGATGCTAAATGTTGCATAATATGTTACACTTATGTAATATTGAGCACAACTAAATCAACTAACTTTTTCTATATGAGAACATTAATTCATTCATTTCGTTTTTCAGGAGTTTTGAGCAAATCCCCTTTGCGCTTAACTTTTTTGCTCATGTTTTCCTTGTTTCTTGTATCATGCAGTAAGGAAAAATATGGAGATGCGGATATTCTTAGCAGCGATCCGTTAGTAATCAATGGGTGGATTTCTGAATTTGATAATGGCGTAAGTTTCAGCTACAGGACAGTAATCTCATGGCCTTCAATAGATCAGGCCACTGTGGATAAAGGTTCTTTGCATGGATATGTAGATAATGGAGGAACCTGGCTCGCTATGCCATTTGCTTCAACCTATGCGAGTTCTTCCATCAACATGTATTTCGAGTATAGTGTTGGTTCCATTACGGTTTGGGTGGATGGTTATGACTTGAGTTACAATTACAGTCCTTCCGATTTTGATGGTACCCGTGTGCGTTTTGTGATTGTTAGACCAAATGTAAAATCTGCGCATCCCGAAGTTGACTGGTCGGATTATGAGCAGGTGGAGAAAATTCAGGAAGGAAAAATTTAAATCCCAAATAACATCGAAATGAATAAAATTACTTTACTCTTAATTTGTTTGATTTTTTTGACTTCGTGTGCAACTCTGTTCACAGGAACTAAACAAGGTGTAATGATAAAAACTGAACCACCTGGAGCGACAGTTGAGGTTGATGGAGTGGAAATGGGCAAAACACCGGTTTCTGTTCGTTTAAAAAAAGGTAACGAAGGCCAAACAGTGAGTCTCAAACTTGAAGGTTATCAGACGAAAACTTTTGTTCCTTTTACAACTTTTAATCCTGTAGCCGTTTTAAATCTGCTTAGTTTGCTCGGGTGGGGAATAGATTTAGCTTCTGGTGCATTATGGAAATATGATCCAGTAATCTATGAATTTACCCTTGATCCAATAAAAAAATAAAATTTATGACTAAAACATTTTCTTCTTCTTTATTGTCATTAGGTTTGTTTTTTATGATAACCTTCCAATCCTGCATGATGACTAAAACCTCTGTAGGCGAATACAAGGAGCAAACAGGAAAGGAATACGTTTACGCAAAAGGCAAACAAATGTGGTTGTTCTGGGGGCTAGTTCCGATGGGCCGTACAAACGTGAATACGCCAAAAGATGGAAATTGTGAAGTCATAACAAAATATACAGTAGGTGATGTTTTGATTACTGTATTAACTGTGGGTATAGTAAAAACATACTCTATTAAGGTAATGGCAAAAAAGCCTGAATCCAGTTCGGGAAGTTGAAAAAAATTAATAGATGAGCATTAGGGAAATTGGTCAGTATATCAATCCAAATGGAGTAGAGAAAACCATTTGTTATGATAATGATCGTGATACCTATTTCGTAAAATGCTTTTATCGTGGACAAAGCATTGTGCTTCAATTAGGTGAAAATAGTTCCGCAAAAAGCAATTTCCCATTTACCGTTTTTGATCCCAGGATATTGAAGAGGTATGGCATTAATACAGCATGTGGGAAATTTACATACTGGGGTTATAAAGGCTTAACCTGCGACCCTGAATTTTTTACACTGGATAGAAGCATCTATTGGGACGAAGCGATGGGGGCGCATGAAAAAGAAGATATTTTTCTTTGTCCCAGGTGCAGTAAAAAGTGGCACATTGCTGAAACGTATGACTCTCATAAAGGCGGTTATTCCAGTTGTTTTGAATGGAAAGATGAATTGAGCTATCGCGACAAATTGTTTGAGCTTTTTCAATGGGGTGTTGACAGGTACTTTAATGAGCTTTTTGAAAAACACAAGTTTGAAAACAAATCGCTTTTTGAAAATGAAGCATTTCGAATATCAAAAAGTTATGGGTTGAACGGAAATAAGATGGAGATTTTGCTTGAAGCGGACCCGTTAAATTTTAAGAATAGCCTGGCTGTAAAGTTAAATACTGCCAATAAGAAATTTGATTTATTTGAGGAAAAGTCGAAACATTATTCCAAGGTTATCCCTTTTTACAATGCACATCTTGTTGTTTTAATCTCATCTATACACAGCATGGCAAGAGATTTTGAAGAGATTCTTCTCCCTTATTGTGATGATGAAAACAATAGGCGGTGAATAGGAATGGACGTAGGTTGCTTAATTCATAGCGCTTTTAGTCATTTAGTTTAGGCCAAGCATGAATTATAGAATTCGGTGAATAGTGTTTTCAAATGCTTAAAATTTCAATGAAAACAATCATTAATGGAGAGATGCAGTATACTCATTTCGGAAATAAAGGCCTACGCTTTCGATGGGGTTGCGGATATTTCATTTTCAGAAAAGAAGATGATTTCTCTTTCATCTTCAACCTCCAGGCATTATTTTTTGATTGATTTTCGTTTCGATTTATTGGAAATCACCTGGCGTTACACTTTGGAACACGATGAATTATCGGTAAAAAGAGCATTTGACAAAGGTGTTTCTGTTTCCATTTTCCAGCAGGAAAAGATAGCTCATGAAATACTCTTTGAAGTGATGGCCAAGTTACAAGCGCACCGAAGCGCATTCCCCTTTTTGCACTAAAGCATTCAATAAGGTATTTCCCATTTACATTCACCCTATCTTCCTTCTAAAATCCAACTTTCAATTTATTTTCCTGTGCTGCCAAATCCACCGGCACCGCGTTCTGTAGAGCTTAGTTCAGTGGCTTCTTCCCATTCAGCGCGTTCGTGTTTGGCAATGACCAATTGCGCAATGCGTTCACCATCGGCAATGACAAAATCTTCGTTCGATAAATTGATGAGGATAACGCCCACTTCACCGCGGTAATCGGCATCTACCGTGCCGGGAGAATTTAAGACGGTAATGCCTTTTTTAAGCGCAAGTCCCGATCTCGGACGAACCTGTGCTTCTGTGCCGATGGGTAATTCCATAAACAAACCCGTTGGTATTAGTTTTCGTTCCAAAGGTTTCAAAACAATTTCTTGTTCGAGATTGGCACGTAAATCCATTCCGGCTGATGCGATGGTTTCGTAAGCAGGTAAGGCGTGTTTAGAGCGGTTGATGATCTTGACTTTCATTGGTGTTTGGTTTGGATTGCAATCCTTTTTTTTCGATGAGGTAAACCATACCGAGGAACACCACGAAAATCAGAGAATGCAAGAGGAATTTTTGTACTCCCCATTCCATTTCAATTTGTGATGCGCCGAAATAAGCACCGAATGCGGCAAGCAAGTAAAAGCCTGTCCACCCGATGCGGTAAGGAA
>JBIKKU010000250.1:0-4835 GCA_044360245.1 Flavobacteriales bacterium
TCCGAGTAAATATGAAATCAGCATCATGCTTCCGTAACAAATAAAAGTTGCCCATGCTGAACCTACAAATCCCAGAACCGGTATCCAGATGAAGTTCAACAAAACGGTAAGCACGGCTCCAAATATGGCGATGTAAGCACCGTATATGGTTTTTCCGCTGAGTTTATACCAAATGCTTTGGTTGTAATAAATGCCCAGAAAAATATTGGCAAACAGTAATACAGGAACAATACTTAAACCATTCCAATAGGCATCGCTGCCAAGGAAATATTTTAAGATGTCGATATAGAGCATGACGCCGAGAAAAATTACTGCGCACACAATCACAAAATAATGCATGACTTTCGCATACGTTTCTTTGGCATCTTTTTGTTTTTCCTGAGCAAAAAAGAATGGTTCGGCGGCATACCTAAAGGCCTGAATAAATAAGGTAATGATGATGGAAAGTTTGTAAACCCCACTGTAAATGCCGACTTGTTCCAATGCGTAATTTTCGGAATAATGTTCCGTGAGCATGCGCTTGAGAAGAATGCGGTCGAGTGTTTCATTGATCATTCCCGCAAATCCCGCAATGAGCAGTGGTAGTCCGAATACCAACATTTTTTCGAGCAAAGAAAAACGCACACGAGAGAATGCTTTGATCATTTCCGGAGACAACATCAGGAATTTTACCACGCTGGCAATGAGGTTGGCAATAAAAACATAACCAACACCAATGGAAGGATTGTAAAAAGTATCAATCAACCAATTGTGTTCTCCTGCATTGTATCCACGCATGCAATAAGCCAGGAAGAACAAATTCAATCCGATGTTCACCATAACGTTCACCATGTTTACCATGGCAAAGCGAACTGCTTTTCCTTCAGCGCGCAGGTAAGCAAAAGGAATCGAACTCAAGGCATCGAGACCAATGATCAATGCAAACCACAATACCCATTCACTGTGATTGGGATAGTGCATCCATTCGGAAATAGGCTCACTGAACACATAAGCCATCAGAATAAACACAGAAGAACTTGAGAACAAGGACCAGAATGCCGTGGCGTAAACGGAGTTTTTAGAAAACTCTTCTTTCGAATAGAAACGGAAAAAAGCCGTTTCCATGCCATAAGTAAGCACAATAATCAGAAACGATACATAGGCATACATTTCCGAGATTACACCGTATTCTCCTGTTTTAAAAATGCCCTCGCTGGTATGCAAGGGCACTAACAAATAATTGAGAAAGCGTCCAACAATGGAACTCAGTCCATAGATTGCTGTTTGCGATGCAAGTTTGCGAAGGACACTCATCGGATCGTCAAAAAATTATTTCCCTGAAAAAACAGGTTTGCGTTTTTCAAGAAATGCACCGGTACCTTCTTTGAAATCGGCTGTTCCAAAACATTTTCCGAATTCATCGATTTCCGATTGATATCCATTTACACCGTCAACAAAACCGGCATTTACCGCGCGAATGGCAGAGGCAATGGCCATAGGTGAATTCTTCAGGATTTTACCTGCAATTTCTTCGCATTTGGCAATCAATTCTGCAGGCGTGGTGACATGATTCACCAAACCGTTTTGCAAAGCTTCATCCGCAGTAATCATACCTGCAGTGAAAATAAGTTCAAAAGCTTTTCCTCGTCCCACAAGTTGTGCCAGACGCTGCGTTCCGCCGTACCCGGGAATAACGCCCAACGAAACTTCAGGTAAGCCCATTTTTGCATTGTTAGAGGCCACACGGATATGGCAACTCATAGCCAGTTCCAATCCACCGCCAAGCGCAAAACCATTCACAGCTGCAATGACAGGAGTACTAAGGGTTTCCACGAAATTGAACAATTCATCGTGACCCTGTGCACTGAGTTTTTTTCCTTCTTCAATGGAGAAAGAAGCAAACTCGGAAATATCTGCACCTGCTACAAAAGCCTTTTCACCCGAACCGGTAAGAATGATGACACGCACTTCCGGACTGGCATCGAAGGCTGCAAATGCTGCGTGCAATTCAGCGATGGTTTGTTTGTTAAGGGCGTTGAGTTTATCAGGACGATTGATGGTAATAAAACCAATCCCGTTGGCATGGCTTGCCAGAATATTAGAATAGCTCATGTGTTGAATTTTTATACAAAGTTAGATTTTTCCGCTTCTCTCAGTCTTGATGTTTCAGTAAACTCACATAGAACGTAGTTCCAATGTTTTGGGAGGTTTCAAACCAAATTTGACCACCTGCATTTTCCACGATGTTTTTCACCATTGCCAATCCTAAGCCCATACCGGTGGATTTTGTGGTGAAGTTGGGCATGAAAATCTTGTCAATACGATCAGGAGGAATTCCTGTTCCATTGTCCTTCACTTCTACAATCCAGCGATCGGTTTTTTGGCGAAGACCAATTTCAATTTTTCCTTCGCGACCTTCCGGAATGGCTTGAATAGCATTTTTTACCAGGTTATTCAGTACACGCAACAATTGATCTTTATCCGCGAAAACCGGAGCTTGATGAATATCGCCATGCGTGAACTTAATATGCACATCGGGAGTTTCACGGTACAATTCAACCGTATTTAAAACCAAAGCATGCAGATCCAGAACTTCCTCAACCGCTTTGGGCATTTTGGCAAAATTGCTGAACTCATTGGCAATGTTCGAAAGCGCATCAATTTGTTCGATCACCGTGGTGGAAAAGCGATCAAGTTTTTCTTTGAAATCAGGATCTTCCGGACGAAGCGAACGCTGCATGTGTTGCAGACTTAAACGCATTGGAGTAAGCGGATTTTTAATTTCATGTGCCACTTGTTTGGCCATTTCGCGCCATGCACTTTCACGTTCTGATTTGGCAAGTTCGAGTGCGTATTTTTCAAGTTCACGAACTTTTTTGTTGTATTCTTCTACCAGACTTCCAATTTCATCTCGGCCTGAATAGGCAATGGGTTTGTTGGTTTTGCCCAATTGAATCGTGGCCAGACTTTGTTGTACCAAACGCAAGGGTTTGGTAATCCAGTTCGATACAAATAAGGCTGCAAGAATACTTAAGGCAAACAGAATCACAAAAATATTTAGAATCGCAACAAGGAAACTGGAGAGTTCGGTTTCAATCACACTTTGTCTTGCGAAATAGGGAAGGTTGAGGTAACCCAATACGCGACCTTCATCGTTCAATAAAGGCACATAACCACTGAGGTAACGCATGTTTCCGATTTGTTCTTCCTGAATGAATTCGCTTTTGTTTTCGTTGCGCATTTCCACAAAGGCAACAGGATCCATTCCCGTTGAAATCAATCCACTTTGGAATACCCTTGGGCGTGAAGTGGCAATGAGTGTACCATCCGGTCCGAACAAGTTGATGTCGGTAAGGAAAACGGAAGAGAATTTTTCCAGAATGTAGCCAACATAGTTGGAAAGATCGCCGGTGATTTCTTTTTCGCGACCAAGTTTATGTCCAACCTCCGTGCGCACACTTTGCAGTTTTTCGCTGATGATGGAATTGTTTTTCCCCACATACTGATCGGCAATGAAATAGCGTGTTCCCATGCCAAACAACACAAGCGAAATCAGCAACATGCCTACAAGTAAGAATTGCACTTTGCCTTGCAAGGAAAGGTGTAACTCAAAAGCACCTTTGGAAATCTGGCGAATGAGAAAACCGGTAATGACAATCAGACAATACAAAGTAAACAAGTACGAAAAAGTAGTGGCCTGGTTGATGAATTTTTTGGTGGGTCGACTTAACACCAACACAATACGCTGGTCAACATGGTAAATTAAATGCTCGAAATCATTTTCAATGACGAATGCAAATTTCTCCGAAAAGTTGTAAGGCTTCAATTGACGCGAATAGCGGTATGATCCAAAGCCGTTGACCTGTATACTGTCGACGTAACGTGCATAAGAATAACTGTGAATGACATCTACTTTATTGGATCCCTTGTCCATTAAGAGTTCAGGAAATCCGATGTCTTCAGGAACTTTTTTACTCCGCAGCTCGCAGAATAAAAATCCTTTTGGTTTGTCTTCACCTAAATCAATTACAGGAAGTTTAATAACATAACTTAATTTTTCGGTGGAGTTGTAAATGAAATTCATGTTTCCGTTAAACTGGGATGGAATTCCATTTTCCATGATGATTTTGTTCAAGTCATTGAATTCCTGAACAGGTGCGAATCCTCCTAATCCAATGGCAGCACTGTCGGCGCCAAAGAGATAATATTTAATATCGAAATTGTTCCAGTCGCCTTTGAAAAATTCTTTTTCCAGTTTTTCCTCAAACTGTTCTTTCGAAAAGGAAGAAGTACTATCGAATGCGCTATTCAAAAGTTCACTGCGAAGCAATTTGCTCTCCATATCGGAGTAGTCAATTTCAATTAGCGGATCTTCATCGGTGGCCAGTTTTTCGGCGAGGACTTCCCTGTTTTTTTTCTCCTTGGCACTGGTATATTTCGAAAGGGTGTGAGCAGAAAATCCGGAGAAGGTCAACAACAAAAGGACAATCATGTTAAATCCGATTTGTCCGTTATTGCGACGAAACATGAAATAATACACCAGAAACAAAACCAATCCCGGCCAGAGTACCATCACCAAATCCCGAACACCAAAGAAATGTTGAAAGAGCGATGAAACAAGCGTGAACGAGAACAACATCCCGAGAATCCAGCGGTGCGACATCCCCATTTGCGAAACAACCCTTAGGGTGAATTCACAAAGCAGGTAAAAACTGAAACAGAGAAATCCGATGATGGCAAACCCGATAAAACTGTAAACAGATAAATTGAAAATATTGTCGGTGTTGAATTCAATGTTGGAGTCTTCAATCAGACCGCGCAGTAACTGACCGATATATACTCCATAAATCATGATG
>JBIKKU010000379.1:0-3113 GCA_044360245.1 Flavobacteriales bacterium
TCCAATCTTCCTCCCGAAGTAAAACGAAAGTGCACATGTTCCTTATCAACAAGATCCTGAAAACCATCTACTGCATTCAGTGTAGTAAGGGTGAAACGTTCGGATAAAGTCGCTTTTAAATAATGAACACCTAAAAATTTATAGGTCGAAAATCCGGGGGTATTGAATGCGGTTCCAAAAACCTGTTCTGAACTTTGATTGAAAAAAGAAGACCATTCGGATTCCAGTTGTTTCCCTTTCCAGGACAAGCGCAAACCGTCATGAGCATTGGCATTTTGACGCCAATCGTTTTGCGCAAATAAGCGTTGGTTATCATACATCAAGCGCTGACGACCTACCCTAAGTTTTAATCCGTATTTGAATTTCAAATCAAAATAACCTTCAAAAAGTTGAATGGTTCCGGTGGTAGAACGTGGATCATCTTCACCCCAAACCCGAATATCCTGAATGGAAAATACCATGGCATATTTCGGGTGATCGTATTGCAAATTCAATCGAGTTCGCGCCGAAACAAAACCTGCAGCAGAAGTAGTGTCGTTTCGCAACATGCGGTAACCGTTACGCAATTCAAAACGAGGACGGAGTTCTGCATCTACTTTTAATTCTGTGTATTCTTTCAAAGCAAGAGTGTCGGTTGTTGCAAAAACCGGTTGACCAATGGCAATCAGAAGAAGAGCTAGAAATTTCATGTGCCAAAAATATATAAAATCTATAAAACTAATAGACTATAACCCTGCCAAAAATCACAACTACATGATATTTAGGTGATTAAAAAAATAGAAATGCCCTATCCATTCCCAAAATGACAATATCATTCTCTTTTCAAAATCAATGGCTTGATGATAAATCTTTAAAAAACATCCAAAGAAAAGCTCATAAATAAAAAAATCCCGACCGTTTGGTCGGGATTTTTTTATTTGGAGAGGTATAAATTTCGCTCAGAATAAATCTGACGGAAATAAGGGTCTTTTAAATCGTTGATGAAGCGAATGGCCTCACCGGTGGATTTCATCTCAGGACCAAGTTCCTTATTTACATTCGGGAATTTCTCGAAAGAGAACACGGGAATTTTAATGGCGTAACCTTGTTTGCGCGGATTGAAATTGAAATCGGTAACCTTGTTTACACCTAGCATTACACGTGTAGCGTAATTGACATAAGGTTCATCATAGGCTTTGGCAATGAATGGAACAGTTCTGGAAGCACGAGGATTGGCTTCGATGATGTACACAATTTCATTCTTCACAGCAAATTGAATGTTGATCAATCCAACCGTACGAAGTGCAAGTGCAATTTTTTTGGTGTGGTCTTCAATTTGCTGCATCACCAAATCACCCAAATTGTATGGAGGCAATACCGCATAAGAATCTCCGGAGTGAATTCCTGCAGGCTCAATATGCTGCATCACACCAATGATGTAAACATTCTCTCCATCGCAAATGGCATCTGCTTCTGCTTCGATGGCACCGGATAAGAAATGGTCGAGCAAAATCTTATTCTCAGGCATGTCGCGCAAAATATCCACTACATGCTTTTCGAGTTCTTGCTCATTGATAACAATCTTCATTTTTTGTCCACCCAAAACATAACTCGGACGAACCAATAAAGGGAATCCTAAATCTTTGGAAAGTTCGATGGCTTGTTCGGCAGATTCTACCACACCAAATTTGGGATAAGGAATGTTGTTTTCTTTCAATAAGGTTGAGAAACTACCGCGATCTTCGGCCAAATCGAGTGCTTCGAACGATGTACCGATAATTTTTATTCCGTAACGGTTCAGTTTTTCGGCAAGCTTGAGTGCTGTTTGTCCACCCAATTGCACGATGACTCCTTCCGGTTTTTCATGCAGGATGATTTCATAAATATGTTCCCAGAATACAGGCTCAAAATAAAGCTTGTCGGCTGTATCAAAATCGGTAGAAACGGTTTCCGGATTGCAATTGATCATGATGGTTTCATAACCACATTCTTTTGCAGCAAGCACACCATGTACGCAAGAGTAATCGAATTCAATTCCCTGTCCGATACGGTTAGGTCCCGAACCAAGCACAACAACTTTTTTCTTATTGCTTACTACAGATTCATTCTCTTGTTCGAAAGTGGAATAATAATAAGGTGTTTGTGCAGGAAATTCAGCAGCACAAGTATCGACGATTTTGTAAACACGACGGATATTTTCTTGTTCACGACGAGCAAAAACTTCGCTTTCCAAACAACGTAAAAGATGTCCTAACTGTCGATCGGCATATCCTTTTTGCTTGGCCTCAAACAGCAAGTCCGTTGGGATGTTGCTGACATTGTATTTTTCAATTTCTTTTTCAAGAACAATCAATTCCTCGATCTGACGCAGAAACCATTCATCGATTTTGGTTTTGTCTTTGATGGTTTTAAAAGGAATTCCAAGTTTAATCGCATCATAAATATGGAACAATCTATTCCAACTCGGATGCTCGAGCGATTGAAGAATTTGATCTTGATTGGTAAGTTCTTTTCCGTCTGCTCCAAGTCCATTACGGCGGATTTCCAAGGATTGACAAGCTTTTTGGAGCGCCTCCTGGAAACTGCGTCCAATACCCATTACCTCACCTACCGATTTCATTTGCAAACCAAGTTCGCGATCGGCGCCCGGAAACTTATCGAAATTCCAACGCGGAATTTTTACGATGACATAATCGAGCGTTGGTTCAAAATAAGCCGAAGTGCTTTTGGTAATTTGGTTCATCAATTCATCCAAATGATAACCAATGGCCAATTTGGAAGCAATTTTAGCAATCGGGTAACCTGTAGCTTTAGAGGCAAGCGCAGAAGAACGTGATACACGCGGATTGATTTCGATGGCAATGATGTCTTCGTTCACATCATCACTCACAGCGAACTGCACATTACACCCTCCGGCGAAATTTCCGATGGAACGCATCATTTTGATGGCCATGGTACGCATCTTCTGATAGGTAGTATCCGATAAGGTTTGCGCAGGTGCTACGGTAATTGAGTCGCCCGTGTGAATGCCCATCGGATCGAAATTCTCGATGGAACAAATGATGGCCACATTGTCGTTTTTATCGCGCAGGAGTTCTAACTCAAATTCTTTCCATCCGATAACCGCTTTGTCA
>JBIKKU010000381.1:0-3112 GCA_044360245.1 Flavobacteriales bacterium
ACGCCTACACAATGGGTAAATTCAGGTTCTTATACCGTAACGGTTACAGATACCAACGGTTGTGTCGGAACATCGCCTTCTGCAACAGTTGCCTTGAATCCTTATCCTGATGCTGCAGGTGGTGGATATCCTTCATCAGTATTTGTCAACGACACTACCTTCTTTATGGATAGTTCTTTTGTAAGTGCGGGAAGTATTGTTTCTTGGACATGGTCTTTTGGAAACGGTGATTCTTCCAACTTCCAAAACCCTGTTTATTCCTATTCTGAACCCGGAACTTATACTGTTACGCTTACGGTTGTTACTGCCGCAGGATGTGAAGACACCTATACCTTTAGCTATACGGTAATTCCTCGTGATGTAATTATTCCGAATGTGTTTTCTCCCGGAAACAGTGATGGATCTAACGATAAATTCGAAATCACTTTTATTGAATATTATCCCAATTCAGTGCTCACTATTTTCGATCGATGGGGAAATGTGGTGTATGAAAAATCCGATTATCAAAATACATGGGATGGTACGCATTACAAAAACGGAAAAGATCTTTCTTCGGGAACTTATTTCTATGTGCTTCAATTGTCGGATGGTAAAACCTTCAATGGTACTGTTACGATTTACAACAAATAAGTTTTGAATCTGAAAAATAAAAAGGCGAAGGTTTCTTCGCCTTTTTTGTTGAGCAAGAATTTGAACTTTTGTTTTTTGAAAATCAGATGCTTTAAAGGGTTTAAAAGTTTAACATTATAACAATAGCTCTGATTTTTGTTAGAAATAAGGCATGAATTGCCTATATTTGAGCAAAACCAAAATCATGCGAAAAAACTTGCCTGTACTCATTTTCCTTGCATTTCTGACCTTCTCTTTTGTCGGAAAAAAAGCTTGGGATGATCGTCTGCTCTCCAAATATTCCGAACAAGAATTAATGGAGATGGAAAAAAACAATCCGGAGCAATTAAACTACCTGAATAAGGTGGCACGTTACGGGTGGAACATTATGGATTTGCCTGAAGAAAAAGCAAATGCGCATGAGATTCGTGGAACGGTCACCATCAAGGATATGAAAAAGGTGAATTTGTTTGAGCTTGGTTTTATGCCCGAGCCGAAAAATTACCAGTATTATAAAATCAATAACACCAAAAAAATGTTGGTGGTATTGTCGGAAGAAATGATTCGTAAACACTAAACCACAGACCATGATTCAAAACATGAAAAGATTTTTATCTGCCTTGTTGATGCTTGGTGCTGCTGGTGTAGCTCAGGCCCAGATTTTAATTACCGATCCCGATTTCGATCAGAACAATCCTATTAACTGTGCCAATTTCGATGATGGTTCCGTTCAGAATTTTTACGATTCCGGAAATTCAGGAGCGAATTACGGCGACAACGAAAATCAAGTCATTACGATTTGTCCGGATTTGTCCAACCTGGTTGGAAGTAAAATTTCCATAACGTTCGCTACCAATGTTGGTTTTACTTGGGATGTGCTTGCGGGAGATTTCGTAACGGTTTACGACGGACCAACCACTGCATCTCCTTTATTGGGAACACACAACTCGGTTACTGATCCGAACGGATTCACTTATACTGCAAGTTTCTCCAATCCAAGCGGCTGTCTTACCATTCAGTTTACGTCGGATGGTGCAGGTACCGGAACAGGTTGGGGTGCCAACGTTTCTTGCGGAAATCCTATTCAGCCTTACGATCCACACATTGAAGCTTACGTCAACGGAAATCAACCTGATGCACTGAATCCTTCCGATACAGGATATGTGGATGTGTGTTTTGGTGATTCCATTTTATTCACCGCATTACCTGTATTCCCATATTCATCCGCATCGAATCAAACGAATTACGGTATTCCTTTTGGTTACAATCAAACCATTGCGAACTCTTCTTTTGAATGGGATTTTTCGGATGGGACATCACAAACAGGACAATCTGTTTGGTTCACACCGCCAAATCGTGCAGGATATTTAGTTACGTTGCGTACTACCGATACATTGAACAACATCACCGTCATGCGTTGTAAAGTACGTGTGTCTACCATTCCAAGTTTTGCCGGTACTATGCCATTGGATGATACGATTTGTCTTGGTACAACTACACTGCTTATTGGTGGAGTAACCAATACCGATACCGTTGGTGTTGATCCAACACAAGGTTCTTTTGAAATTGGTGGAGTGTTTGCGGGATTGACGTATTTGCCGGATGGGTCAGGACAGAATTACCAAACCACAGTAAATATTTCTGATTTTGCTCCCGGACAAACCATTACGGCCGCTTCAGACATCCAACGCATGTGTGTAACCATGGAGCATTCGTATCTAGGTGACCTTGAAATGGCGCTTACCTGTCCAAACGGAACCACTATCAATATCTTTAACAGTTATACTGCGGCCGGAATGTTTCCGGGTGGTTTTGGTGGTGGTGGAACGTTCCTCGGTGAAGCTGATGACTCCGGAAATGGAACACCAGGAGTTGGCTACGAATATTGTTTCGACGACAATGCAGCATGGGGAACACTTGGTCAGGAATTCGCTGCCGGAAATACTGTAGCATTAACAGCACCGCCTAGCCCATCAACAGGAAACACGATGAGTCCGGGTACCTACCAGCCTGAGGTTTCTTTTGCCTCTTTCATTGGTTGTCCGATTAACGGTCCGTGGACCATTACCATCCGCGACAATCTGGGTATCGATGATGGGTATATTTTTGAATGGGGAATTTTCTTCAATCCTGCCATCAATCCGAATACGGAGTTTTATACGCCTCTTATTTCTACAGAAAGTTGGATGTCAAGTCCCGATATTATTTCCGGACAAACAGATACTGCTGTCATCGTGCAGCCTACCACGCCGGGAAATCACTTCTACACGTACCAGGTAACCGACAATTTCGGATGTACTTACGATACAACCATTCGTGTGCATGTGCTTGGTTTGCCTACTTTACCAAGCAGCAATGAGACTTGTGATTTGTTCTATAACATTACCGGTGTTACTGCTCCCGGTGCTGTGAACTGGGCTGTGGTTAGTCAGCCTGCAGGTTCCAACATCACCTTCTCCAGTTCATCTGCGCTTAATCCAACCATTACGGTAAATTCTACCGG
>JBIKKU010000380.1:0-3112 GCA_044360245.1 Flavobacteriales bacterium
CTATTGCTTATGACCGCTTTTTACAAGCCGTAAACAAAGCAAAACAGCAAATGGAAAATCAACTTGTCAGCAACGAAAAACCCTATTTATCCGTGCGCGCCAATTATTCCCTCTTGCGCATTTACAACGAAAACATCCTATACATCGAGGGAATGGATGATTACCTGAAAATACATGTGAAAGATCAACGACCTATTGTAGTGCGCATGACCATGAAATCGGTAGAAGAAAAACTACCCTCCAAGGAATTTGTGCGCGTACACCGATCTTTTATTGTGCCTCTTTCCCGCATTGATAAAATCAGAAATAAAATCATCCATTTGCAAGGCGTGGAAATACCCATCGGAAATAAATACGAAGAAATAATCGGTAAAAAATACGAAGGCTAATCAGCAGATAAGAAATTCTTCCAGTCTTCCCACTGTGTGTTTTTAATCACTCTGGGAAATTTGTAAGAACCTCCAACTTTTCCTTTGCTTTCCATGTAGGCGTAGAAGCGATCCAAGGGAACCACTTCCAACACTGGATCTTTTAAAGCGTGTTTACGTTCGGTGCAATAATCATCGTTCAATTCTGCGAGCACAGCATCGAGTTTGAATTTGAATTTTTCAGCATCAACGTCTTGTTCAACACCAATGTACCAATGGTGACGAAATGATGCTTCCCAACGTTCTCCGGCAACCGTGTATTCATTCACCTCAATACCCAATTCATCCGCAACGCGACGAATACCCATGTTCATGTTGTCGACCGACAAGTGCTCACCGCAAAGACTCAAGAAATGTTTGGTGCGACCCGTAATCACCATTTCAAAAGTATCGCGCTTGGTAAACTTAACAGTATCGCCAATGAGATAACGCCAAGCACCGGAACAGGTAGAAATCAGAATAGCGTAATCCACTCCCTCCTGAACTTCTTCCAAAAGCAAAGCTTGTGCGTCGGGACGAATATTTCCGTCGGCATCAAAATTCTGATCGTTGAACGGAACGAATTCAAAGAAAATCCAATTGTCCAAAATCAATTGCATCCCGTGTTTGTTCTCCACGCTTTGTAAAGCAAGAAAACCTTCCGATGCGAGGTAAGTATCCAGATAATGAATGTCGTGTCCCAAATACTTCTTAAACGTTTCGCGGTAAGGCGTAAAAGAAACACCACCGTGAATGTAGATTTCGAGGTTGGGCCAGATCTCGTGAATGTGATTGATTTTTTGATGCTTGATCACGCGGTCGAACAACATCTGAATCCAGGCAGGAACGCCGCAAATGATTCCAACATCCCATTTGTGCGCCTCTTTGGCCATCTCATCCAACTTCTCATTCCAGTCGCGTATTTGCGCAATGCGTTTTCCGGGTTTGTAAAAACGATCGAACCAACGCGGAATATTTTTTTGCAGAATACCGGAAAGATCTCCTTCGTAACCTGTTGTCGTTTTAATCAAATCGGTACTGCCGCCTACCATCAACACACTCTTCTCGTAAAACTCAGGCGGAAGGTTTAAATCCGGAATGGACAACATCTGACGAACACTCGCTTTGCGCACGGCTTTGATTTGACGAACACTCACGGGAACCCTTTTGGATGCGGCTCCTGACGTTCCTGAAGTCAAGGCAAAATATTTGAATTTCCCCGGCCAGGTAATGTTGCGTTTGCCCTTTATCGTATGTACCCAAAACTCACGATAGAGTTTATCATAATCGTAAATGGGAACATGCTTCTGAAATTCCTTGCACACGTTATCCGAAGAAAGAATTTCCTCGAAATGATAACGCTTACCCATGCGGGTATTCTGACTCTTCTTCAGCAACTTCTTCAGCGTTTTTTCTTGTAAACGCGTATCGTACTTCACCAGTCGCTTTCTGATGCGTTTGTTGATCTTCAGCAATTCCTGAAGGATGGTTCCGACATATGCCATGGATGCAAAAATACCAAAATCAACCTCCCGATGTACAAGAGTTATTAACCATGAAAGCCTTGGGAATCAGGAGGCTGAGCGACCGAGTAATTCGTAAATCACATTGTGAATGCGCTTGGTTGTGCCCAGTTGAATGATTTTTTTGTTTTCAGGATCGGGATGTACTCGATTGGAGATGAAAACATAAACCAAACGCAGTTCGGGATCCACCCAAACCGCAGTGCCGGTAAATCCGGTGTGACCAAAGGTATTGCCATGCGCTGCAGGAGAACAGCCATAGGTGCTTCCGGAAACTTGCATATTGAATCCCAATCCACGGTGTGTTCCGCTTTGGTGTGAGGTAAAAAGTTCTACCGTTTCGGCATTCAGGTAACGACGTCCGCCATAAACACCTTTTTGCAAAAACATTTGAAACAAGACCGCCATGTCGTAGGCATTCGAAAACAATCCTGCATTTCCTGCAACACCGCCATATAGGGCTGCAGTAGGGTCATGCACATAACCCTGCACAAGTTGTTTGCGCCAGTATCGGTCTTGTTCGGTTGGAGCAATTTCTTCTTTTTTGAATCCCCTTTGCAATGGAATAAACGAAGTATGTTTCATACCCAGTGGAGCAAAAAACAAGGAGTCGATGTAACGTTCCCATTTTTGTTTTCCTACCATCGGACGCAACAGCGAATACATCAAATTCATGTTCGCATCGCTGTATTTGTAAGGTTTAGAGGGGTCCAGCCAGATACGGTTTAAATCGTACCAGAGCGAGTCGACACAATATTTGCTGAGGTAAAAACTATCGCCAACGGGAACGTTGTAATCCGGACCAACAGCGTCGCAGTAATACAAATCCGTTGCGGAAAATTCTTCGTCAAAACGCATGAAGCGAATGATGTTCTGACCTGCCGGCAAACCACTGGCGTGAATGAGAATTTCGCGGAAAGTGACATTCTCTAAAGTACTTCCACCGGGAATGATTTTTTTAAGTGAATCCGGCAAATGCTTGCGCAAAGAATCGTCCAATCTGAATTTTCCTTTTTCGTAAAAATGCATCGACATTAATGTAGTGGCAGCAACTTTCGTTACCGATGCCATGTCGTACAAATGCTCCGGTGCCACAGGTGTTTTGCGGTCGTAGGTGTGGTGACCAAAAACTTTATGGTAAATGATTTTTCCGTCGAGCGCCATCAAAACTTGTCCACCCGG
>JBIKKU010000382.1:0-3111 GCA_044360245.1 Flavobacteriales bacterium
GGTTGGAACTTTCGTTTTTCTTTTCCAAGGCATAAGTATTAAAAGTGGAAGAGATTTTTCCCACCATATCCATCGCCAATTGCGGATTGTTGTTGCGAACCGAAATGCGAATGGTACGCGCGCTTGCGTTAACGACTTCCACGTTGAGTTGTGGATACCACATGCGGATGTATTTCTCCGGGTGGAAAAATTCGAAGTATAATTTATTGGATTGCTGATGTTCGTTGATCCATGCAGGATCGATAATGTGTAATGTCCCTCTGAAATGCGGCGCCTGAATCATTCTTCCATGTTCTGCCGTAGTTTCAAAATTTTTGCCATTGAGGGTGTAGGAAATGCTGCAGGTTTTTTCGTTGAGTGAAAAATCAATGCGCGTTCCTAAAATGGCTGAGTCCAACACCACCAAATCATTGAATTCCAATGGAACAACCGGATAGCAATTTTCGGTGAGGACTTGTCCCTCCTGAAAGAAAAGTTCTTTCATGTGCAATTCATTCACTGCACGGCGAAACAAATATTCCGAACGGATCAATTCAAGAGCCTGATCAACCGGACTACCGGCCTCTTCTTCCAATTCAGCAATACCTGAAATGACTTTGCGTGTTGAGTTTTCTTCTCCAAGCTGAATGATGGAAGAAGCTTCATAAAGCGGAGAGGAGTAGCGAATAAACAACCAGGCCGCAATAACGGAAGTTGCCAAAATGGCGAGGATCCATTTGTAAGATTTGCGAACAATGAATAAAAACAATCCCAATTCAAATTCACTGCTGAAATTGGCAAGGCGTTCTCTGTAACGCTCAAAACTTTCGGATTGCTCCTGAATGGGTTGCTGAGGAATCATGCGGATGTTTTACAGCCTTTGCACTACAGTGTATATCAGCACGGCGCTGGTGATGAGCGATACGATTGGTGCAACATCGCGCAGAATTTCATTGCCGATTTGCGGAACAGGTTCAACATAGATGTAATCGTTGGCCTGAACAATCATGTCCACGTATTTTAATCCATCAATAGTCGATAAATCGATAAGGTAAACTTTACGTTCACCATCTACTTTGCGAATGAGCTTGATCTTGGCTGCTCGTCCCCTTTGTGTAATCCCTCCGGCCATGGCGATGGCTTCCATAAGGGTGGTGTTGTTGTTTTCGAGGGTGAGGACAACGGCATTACTTCCATTCCCCGGAAAAACCACGATGCGTTTGTTTTGCACCTGCACTTGCACAAATGGTTTTACGTAGAATTCGGAATATAATTCTTCGAGATAAAATTCAGCACTACGCACAGTGAGTCCACCCAATTTTACTTTTCCGATGATAGGCAAACGCGCTGTACCGTCTGATTCTACGAGATAATTGATCGGATTTTGAAACATGTTGCGGTTGGAGGCTGCGCTCTGTCCTTCAAGACCGGATGCAATGTCAATCAACTTGAAACCATCGTTGGCAAAAAGTCGGAAGGAAATGAGGTCGTTCGGACTAATCGTATAGGCACGAGGAATGGTATCGGGAATGGTATCGAAAACAAAATTTTTGTCTGTTTTCAACATCAAGTTCGAATTGATGTAACAACCGGGAAGCAAAAACACAAGCAATCCCAGAAATAATATGATACGCAGCATGTAGCCTGTTTTTACAAAAATAAACAAAATCAGGCTCGTACGACGTTTTCCAACAAGCGGGAATAAAGGCTTTTCATGTCGCTGACCAGTCGGGTATAATGAAAGCGATTTTCCACAAAATCCCAGCCTTTTAGCGACATTTGTTGGCGTAAATCTTCATTGTTTACCAGCTTTTCCATGTGATGGGCAAAAGCATTCACATCACTTTTTGGAGACAATAATGCCGTTTCGCCCGGAATAACAATGTTTCGTATTCCGCCTACTTCGGTAGTGATGATGGGTTTTTGCGAGGCTTGGGCTTCAATCAGACTCACAGGAGTCCCCTCATTTAGCGAACTCAAAGCAATGATGTCCATTCCTGCATTTACACTTTCCACATCCTTGATCCATGAAGTGAAAACCACATCACATTTTCCTGAAGTAGCATACGAAAGATCCAAGGTTTGACATAAGGATTCCAATTCATTACGCAATTCTCCATCGCCGACAATAAAGGCTCGGATAGGAATGGATGTTCTTTTTTTCACCGCAGCAAAAGCATGAAGAAACATAGCATGGTCCTTAATAGGAACCAATCTACCCACAATACCAATAGCAATGGTTTGATCATCCAATTGGTATTCCGTTCTGAATTTTTGACGCAGTTCTTTCTGATTTTCGTGGAAGCGAGTTAAGTCAAATCCCAGAGGAATGACTTCAATTTTCTCAGCGCGGCAAATGCGATGTTCCTGCACCAGTTCTTGTTTCTGCAGTTCACTGATAGCAATAATGGCAGTGCTTTTGGAAGCAAGGTGACGCTCAAGTTTTTTGTAAACATTGGTTTTCCATGGACTGAAATACCCTTTAAAAACATTGCCATGAAAAGTATGCACGATGACAGGGACTTTCATTTTAGATGCAGCCATTCGTCCAACAAATCCTGCTTTGGATGCATGGGTGTGCACGACATCCGGTTTAAAATCGCCAATGATTTCGCGCAATTTTTGGTACGATTTGTAATCGTTCATGATCCCAATGCTTCTGCGCATCTCGGGCAATACCAATGGTTTTATTCCCAATCCTTCTACAATAAATTCCGATCCTGCTTCGGATTCGTCTTTTTGTCCGCCAACCAAAAGCGTTTCAAATTCGGGCGACAGGTAACGTGTTAAATACGCCGCATTGAATGTTGGACCTCCCAGGTTAAATCGGTTGATGATGCGAAGCACTTTAGGCATGGTGAAAATGGCGTTTGTACCAGGATTGAAAAATCATGAGTGTATACAAAGTATGTGCGTTTTGCACCGGATTGGAAAGCAGAGCTGCAATGTTTTGCGGATGGAACAATCCTTGTTTTTGAATGAAATCCGGAGCTAACCAGTCTTGCTTGAAACGAGGTAAAAGGCTACCACTAATCCAGCTTTCGAGCGGAATTTCGAATCCTTGTTTTTCTCGATTCAAAATCGCTTCAGGCAATTCTTTTTGGAAAGTTTGACGTAGAATTTTTTTTCCTT
>JBIKKU010000383.1:0-3108 GCA_044360245.1 Flavobacteriales bacterium
AGGTGTTTGTCCATTGCGCGAAATGATTGAAGAATACGTATTTGGTTTCAAATAGTGCATTAAACGATTCGGTAAAGAAATACGCATACTTAAAGTAAGCCAGTACGAAGAGGTTGATGAACATGGAAATGAAAAGAATCCATTTTCGTTTTCGTTCATTGCTGCTATTGAAGATGATGTTTCCACAGGTATAGTCTAGTATGGTGGAGAAGACCAAAATCACCATGAACAGTCCGCTTGTTTTGATGTAAAAAAAACAGCTGACCAAAGTGAGAAATAATGTTCTTAAGGTGTTTTTCTTGTGAATGACGGAAAAAACGGCAAACACCATTAAAAAGAAAACCCAGAAATTGGCTTGGGTAAATGTAATAGGTGCATTGGCGACTTTCGAAAAATCATTGGCCTGTTTGCCTAATTCCTCGCAAGTGAAGCTCGGATATGTTGTAAAAAGGTCAATGAATCTTTCCATCGTTCTTATTTATTCCGGTTGGAAATCTTTACGAGTTGTTTGTACTCAAATTCATGTAAGAACTTCAAAAAGGCTTCAAAAAATAAGTCACCTTTTAGATTGTATCCTTCCCAGGTAAAGTGAATGCGGTCTTTGTGCATCAACCCTTCTTTGTACCAGGTCATGCTCGACCCCAATTCGCCCATCACTCCGTAAAAATCCCAAACGCCAAATCCATATTTTGCGGAAAGGCCAATGACAACTTCACGAATGCGTGCTACGTTTTTGTTGGGATATTTTTTGTAGTAATACGCATCGTTCGGAACCGTTAACAGAATAGCAGTGTTTGGATTTACTTTCAAAATCCGTTGAATTAAATCTTCAAGATTTTTACGGTAAACTGCGGTATCAAAATCATCGAAAGGAACGTTAGCATCGTTTGTACCTACCGAAAAAATAAATAAATCAGGAGGCAATTGCGCAAGTTGTTTTTCGAAATCCTGACAACGCAAATAATTTGGAAGCGAGGCGCCGTTTACGCCAATGGAATTGTAAACCACTCCCGGTTTGGAATTCATGAGTTCCACACCATAGGTAATAAAGCGTGAAGTGTCGGATTTCACACGTGTAATTCGGAAAAAGGCAGTATCGATTTCTTTGGTCAGAATAAACTGAGTAAAACCAGTAACGGTATCAACAATCACTTCTTTGATCAATTCCGGATATCCGAATTCAACTTTGTAGGAAGCATTTTTAACGTTGTGGTAAATTTTTATTTTGTCATGCAGGTAACGCATGGTTTCTTTTTCACGGTAATAAATTTTAAAACCCGCAAGCGAGTCTTTTGTATCGACGCTAATTCCTAACAATCCCAAAGTAACCGTATCTTTTTTAATCACATTACGGTGTGCTTCCCAGGTGCCATAACCTTCCACACGGTAATTGTATGGATTGTTGGTTTCGGCTAGTGTAAAAGGAAAAATCAATCCGCGTGCACCTGTAAGCCCGGGCCAAAACGAATTCAAATAGGTGCGCATTTTGTTGGAGTAAATATCTGCTTGTATGTGCGATCCTCCAATGTGGTAAATGTTCAACTGACCTTTTCGGTAATTGATCAGGCTATCAAATTTTTTGTAGAAACGTTCGAATGCAGGAACCTCCTTAGCATGAAAGGTGTATTTGTTTAAACGGTATTGTACAAATGCATATTTGCGAATTAAAGACGTGTCAATGATGCCCATTGTCGAATCGGGAATCAATTCATCCTCGTCCCATTGCGCAAATACCGGCGTAACCGAGGCCAGCAGAACAATCAACAGCACATATTTTAATCCCGAACTCATTGTCCTTTTGTTTTGGTGTATTGTTGGTATTCGTAAATGAAAGCCTCGTAAAACATTTCTGCAACATAACGTGCGCCTCCGGGTGTGAAGTGCGTGTAATCCGGACCGGCCAAATCTTTTTCAACCCAGGCAATCATGGAATTTTCTCCACCCATGGAAGAATACATATCCCAATAGGCGGCGTTTGCTTTAAAAGCAGCTTGTTTCATTTCGGCAACCAAGGTGGCAAGCAACGGATAGGTTTGGTATTCGCCATTGATTTTAGTCGACATGTCGGATGGTCCGATAACGATAATTACCGCGCCGGGACGAAGTTTGCGAAGGGTGTTCAAATTCGATTGGAACTGACTGGCATACCCTCTTGCACTTGCTTCATCTTTTAAATAAGGCATCGTGTTTCCGCCAAATTGCATGATAAACATTTCTACTCCCAAATCACCGTACATTCTGCTCATAAGGTTGTAATCGGTGCGTCCCAAAAATGTTCCGGAACCACCTCTCATGGCAACATTATCAACTGCAATGCCATAATTTCCATCCAGAGAGAAGCCATAAAAATCAGGTGAATCTTTGGTTTTGAAAACGTATTTCAGTTTTTCGGGAGTTTGGTCAAACATCAAATCAATGACATGGTATTCGCCATCGGGATTTAAAGTGTCTTCGTGAATCAGTTCGCCATTGTTGAACACCTGTAAATCGCAATGTGTTTTGCAATTGCCATAAAACAACCGGATACGGTTAAAGCTGCGCGCATTGGAATAAGCTTGTTTGTGGAATCCGATTTCAATCCAACCTTCGGCTACCTCATTGTTTACAATCAAAGAGTCCTCCACAATTTTGGTAAACCGCGCAAAGGATCCCATTGATCCGTATTTTTTATGTTTAACACTTTTGCTCACTTCTCCGAAAACGGCATGACGCTTGAAGTTCGAAGATAAAGTTTGCACAAAAGAAAGGGTGTGGTATTGATTATATGCAGGTACCATGCCGGGACCATTCCCTCCGAATCGACCTTGTAATTTCTGACGAATGTAACCCGTCATGCGGTCGCCTTCGATTTGTGAATCGCCGTAATGTATAATGCGGACAATTTTTTTATTCGCAGCGGCACTTCCAAGTTTGTCGAATATCGGGTAGAGTATGGATGCTCCATTAGTGCCGAATTCAAGACGACGGATTTTAGCCGCATCCACTGCAATGTCGGAAGTATCATTTGGGGCACCTAACTCACTTCCAGAAGCATTGTTGTGGCGAAGAAAAGTATCAACCGGTTCTTCCACAAGCATCGTAGTATCGACGTTTTTTAAAATATCGTCG
>JBIKKU010000065.1:0-11278 GCA_044360245.1 Flavobacteriales bacterium
TAGGAGGGAATTTCCCTGACACAACTGCGCCGGCTGCAATTACGCTATTGTCGCCGATTTCAGTTCCTTTGAGTATAGTTACATTCATGCCAATCCATACATGATTCCCGATTTTAATTGGGGCAATTGTCGGGCCGGTAGAATCAATTAGGCGATGATTATCGGAATCTCTAATAGATACGTTTTCTGAAATAGCTACATTGTTTCCTATAGAAATAGATTCAAATACACTGAGATTGAGTCCATGGTTTATGTAACCGCTTCCCAAGGTGAGTTCCGCATTTTGATTGATATATATTCGGGCTCCTGAAAAAATAGCAAAAGAACCATTCAAGGTTAGTTTAGCGTTTTCTCCCATTGATAACAAAGTTTTGAATGGGTCCTTATTACTCCACTTTTTATTTAACTCAAGTGACCCCGGGCCATTTTTTTGAAACGAGGATATTTTAGAAATCTCTAATCCACAACCTTTATAGATGATTAATCCGGATTTCGATTTTCCCGACAGTCTTAATTTTAAATGCGACCAAACGCTGATTTTATTGAGTTTTCTAACCATGGTTCAATTCATAACCGCAAAATAAGTCTTAAATTTGAATTGTGAAGACTGTTTCAGTTATTTCCAATTACACATATCCTCCAATTATTAGGCAGAGCCCTGATGAAAATGGAGTGTGGGGTGATTTTCAATTTTATTTCGAGCCGATTCCCGAGGCCGATTACTTAATTGTGCTGAATTATCCGCTAGAGGATATTTCCATGCGGGTTCGAAAAGGTGGGAAGATTTTGGTTATGCAAGAGCCTCCCTACCATAGGAATGAATATTATAAATTCTTTTTTAAATATTTTGATACTGTAATAAGTCATTTTTCTCCCAAGCTGAAATCAAAACAGCTTGCGATGCCTCCTTTCCTTCCTTGGCTGGTTGATGGCACCTACAATGATTTTTTATTGAATGATTTTTTCAAAAATAAAGAACATAATCTTCCGGTTTGGGTAACGAGTAATGCCGTTGTAAATCCCGGGCATCAACCACGTTTGGATTTTATTTCTTTTCTTCAAGAGAAAAAGTTTCCATTTGAATTATGGGGACGGGGATTTAGACCAATCGATGATAAGTTCCAAGTTTTTCAATCAGCTAAGTACACAATAGCGGTCGAAAATTATATAGACAATGATTATTTCACTGAAAAAATTATTGATCCGATTTTAATGGGTTGCCATGTTTTTTATGCTGGTTGTATCAATCTTGACAAATACTTACCAGCTGGCTCTTTTACTCCTATAGATTTAAAAGATTTTGAAAAATCTTTGCTAATCATGGAAAGAAAAATTGCTGAGGATGCATGGGCGTCGGGTTATTCTGATACCCTAAAGGCTAAGGGTAAAATTTTGAACGAGTTACAGTTTTTTCCGGGTATGACAGCCCTCATGGATAATATTCATGTTGAAGAAATGGAACAAGTTTTTATTCCTTCCGACCCATCCAAACACCTTTCTTTTTTTGAAAAGATTAAACGTAAGTTTTTCTGAAATGAGTCCAACTATCACCATCCTTTCCCAATCTTATCCTTCCGGAAAAGGTGAAGTGTTTTTGGAGAATGAACTAAAGGTGTTGGTCGGAATTGCTCATCCCATTCAGCTTTATAATGCTTATGCAGATGGTGGTGAAACACGTGTTTTGCCAACCGGAGTAAAAAGCCAATTGTTATCGGGACGTTCCGGAAAAATGATGCGTTTGAAAACTTTGATGAACAAGGTGTATCGCACCGAAATCAAAAAGCATGGTATTGGTTTTAGAAACGTTCAATGGCTAGGATATTTTGCAGAAGCATTGCATCGAAAACGTTTTTTGGAAAAAAATGGTTTGGATGATCAGACCATTTATTATTCATTCTGGACCGACGAATGGGCGCTTGCATTAGCCTTATTGAAGAAAGAAGGAAAGATAAACCGGTTTTATTCCCGTGTTCACGGATACGATTTGTTTGAAGAACGTTCGCCAGGAGGGAAAATTCCATTTCGTGATTTTGTTTTGCAACAAGTTGATCGCGTTTATTGTGTTTCCGATGCAGGTAGGCAATACCTGGATCAAAAATACCCGGTTTACCAACACAAATTTTTCTTGTTTAGTTTGGGTGTATTCGATCATGGAATGGGGAAAACTCCCGAAACGGAAATCCCGCTGGTCGTTTCATGTTCTAATGTTATTCCTCTCAAACGCGTTCACTTGATTGCGGAAATGCTTGGAAAATTTAATCTTCCCCTACGTTGGGTGCATTTTGGAGCAGGGAAAGATTTGGAAAAAGTGCGTGAGCTTGTGAAAGGATTTGAACATGTGCAGGCCGAATTTCCAGGACATGTTTCCAATGCCGATTTGATTTCTTTTTACCAAAATAATGCAGTTCATGCTTTTGTACACATGAGCGAAACTGAAGGTGGAATTCCGGTTTCCATTCAAGAGGCTGTGAGTTTTGGAATCCCCATTATTGCTGCCAATGCCGGAGGTGTCCCCGAAATTGTCAATGCGCAAACCGGAGTGTTGTTGTCGCATGCCTTTGATGCCCAAGCTGCCGTCAATGCGCTTTCCATGATCATCGAAACGATGTCCTGCGATGCCCGCAAACGTGAAAGCATTCGAAATGTTTGGAAATTGCATTTTGATGCTCAAAAAAAATACACCGATTTTGCCGAACATTTAATTCATGAATGATCTGGTTTCCATAATCATCCCATGCTACAATGCATCTTCTTTTTTAAAGGATGCGGTACAATCTGTTTTGGATCAAACTTATATGCATTGGGAATTGATTTTGATCAATGATCATTCTACCGACGATACAGCAAATGTTATTCAGGAATGCGTTCAACTAAATCCTGAAAAAATTCGCGATGGAATGACATCCGGTAAGGGTGCTTGTGCGGCTAGAAATACCGGTTTGGAAATGGCTAAAGGGAAATTCATTCAGTTTTTGGATGCCGATGACCTTATCCACACTCGCAAATTGGAAATGCAGTTGAGTGCTTTTACTGAAAATACAGATGTGGTTTATTCCGATCTGCGGGTGATTTCTTATGTGGATGGAAAACTATTGGAACAACAGCATTTTTCCGGTTTTTCCAATCAGCTTTTATTTATGGTGGTACGGAAAATTTTGTCTTCGGGAAATCCCATTTACAAAACTTCCTGTGTGAAATCGATTGGCGGTTACAACGTGGAATTGAGCGCTGCGCAAGATTGGGATTTTCATATCCGTCTGGTGCTTTTTGGAGCTCGTTTTCAATATATACCGGGCGAATTTTTTATCATCCGAAAAACAGAGGGTTCGGTATCTTCCAATTGGATAAAAGTATACGAAACCGCCTGTTTGCATTTGCCGAAGCTCAAGGACGATATTCGATCTCATGCAATGTATTCGCAGGAAATTGGCGATTATTTGGCTTCTGTGTACTACCTCACCCTTATTCATTCAGAGCGGCAGGATCAACGTCGATTCTTGAGGAAGGAACTGCGTTTTTGGTCTGAGGGTCGTCGTTCTTTTTTGACTTCCAACTTCAAAAAGGGGATTTCTTTCGTCCTTGGTTGGCGCGCCCTCGAATGGCTGGAGCGCTCAAGGGTCAAAAAAAGCGCCTGAAGTGCCTGATATTGCTTATCTTGGCGGGGTTATCAGGATATGAAAAATTTCGCAAAATCTGTACTTCGTCAACTTGGTTTGCTTGAGTCGTTGCGCAAGCGTAAACGTATGCGTGAACACCGCGATTTTATTGCCAAATACAAGGGTGATGGAATTTATACGCTCAACTTGCAGGGAAAGAAAATCAAATTTTCAGTAGAAGATTTGTATTCTTTAAGGTGGTTTTATCCACGTTACCTTAACAATAAAGTGCACGAGGAGCCTGTGGTTCTAAAAATGCTGGAATTGATGCAAGGCAAAACTTCATTTGCGGACGTGGGTACGAATCTGGGGTATTTTACGTGCATTGCCGGAGTTCATTTTCCGGATGCGGATTATTACGGTTTCGAAATGGATCCGGATAGCGTTGCTTTATTGAAAAACAATGTTCGATTGAACAATATCAAATCCTGTGAAGTGAATCTTGCCGCCGTTGCTGAACGTCCCGGTAAAATTGAGTTTTTTAAACCTTCTTCGGAGCCAAGTGCCGGATTGAGTATGTCCGATAAACCGAAGTCGAGCGATATTCGTTATGAAGTTCCTGCTGTGGTATTGGATGATTACTTTGCCAAAGCCAAATCCTATCCTCAAGTAATGAAAATCGATGTGGAAGGTGCTGAAATGGGCGTTTTAAAAGGTATGCAGCATATCCTTTCAAAAATCCGTCCGGAAATTTTGCTCGAAATTCATCCGATTAAATTACAGGCTTTCGGTGTGGATCAATCGCAAGTGCTTTCTTTTTTGCGTGAACACCAATACCGATTGTGGTTGTTTGAGGATTTCAGGGAAGGTGGATCGAAAGTGGCACTTCGTGAAATTGCAGCAGATGAATTGTTGAAGGATAACCTGATGATATATTGTCAGCCACAATGAGTGCAAAACGTGGCATATTAACACTTGCGCAAGGTCATCAGCGTTATATTGATATGGCCATTCGTTTGGCAGAATCCATTCGCTTAAACTCCCCCGGTTTACCCATGGCGGTTGTCACTGATCGACCGGAAAATGAAATGAAACCATGGTTTGATGTGGTTGTTGAAGTCAATCCGCAACATGGAAAGGGCTTGATTCAGAAACTTTTTTTATACGATTATTCTCCATTCGAGGAAACGATTTTCATCGATGCCGATTGTTTGGCTGTGCGTGATTTTTCGTTTTTGTGGGATTTGTTTTCCGACAAAGAGGTTAGTGCAATCGGTGAATGTCTTACTACCGGAACTTGGGCCGGAATGTTGGTGGAGCAAACTTGTGCTAACTTGAATATTCCCTACATCGTTCAACTGAATGGTGGAGTTTATTTTTTTCGCAAAGGAAATGTTGCTGCTTCTGTATACCAAAGTGCACAAGCATTGATTGAACGTTATGACGAAATTGGGATTGCACGTTTGCGTGGACAAATCAATGAAGAACCCCTAATTTCTTTGGCGATGTCCATGCATGCCCAAACTCCTGTTGATGATCAGGGAAATGGAATGCGCACACCGGTCGGACAAAGCGGTGTTTTTGAAATGGATATTCTAAAACAGTTTTGTGCTTTTCAAAAACATGGTATTCGTGTTACACCTGCCATCATGCATTTTGGAGGAGGATATCCGGAGGCTTTTCATTACCGAAGAGAAGTCAGAAAAATGGATTTGCATTTGAAATATAAATTACCAAAACCACTTGCTTCCTTTTTAGTGAATGCGGGTAGAAATTCGGTTTATGGCATTTATGTTTTGGTGTATCGAATTGTAAAATCGTTATTGGGAAAGGCCAAGCTCAAATTTCGTCCGGCTCTTCCCATGTTTAAATTTGAATGACATGAACAAACTTCAATTGTATTACCGTAAACTGCTGAAGCGTGTTCCTCAACCTGACAAATGGGTGTTTATTGTAGGTTGTTACAATTCGGGAACAACCTTGCTGCACGATGTGATTTCCAAACATCCATTGGTTGGTTCCATGGAGTTTGAAGGTCAATACATGACCGACCAATTGCTCATCAAACACAATGGCATGGAGCGTCTTTGGGCCATTCATCCCGAGGTGTTTTATTTGGATGATAAGTCACCGAAAACTCCAGATGCCAAAAAAATCAAACAACACTGGGGTGTGCATTTAAATTTCCCAAAGCGTCCGGTTTTGGTCGAAAAATCACCCACCAACGCAGCGCGCATGTTGTGGTTGCAAAAAGAATTTCCAAATGCCCATTTTATTGCCATTGTTCGTAATGGGTATGCCGTTGCAGAAGGGATACGTCGCAAAGTAAAACACGATATCGCATTGTGCGCCAAGCAATGGGCGGTTTCGAACGAAATTATGCTTCGTGATTTTGAAAAACTCAACCACAAATTGTTGGTGAAGTATGAAGATTTCACTGCCGCTCCTTTGGAACAAACCAAACGCATCACTGATTTTTTAAATATTAGTCCGTTAAGCGAACACGTATTGAACGCTGAATTTAAAATTCGTGGTGACCAAAGTGCCATTCGCAACATGAACGAACGTTCTTTTGCTGCCTTGAGTGATGATGACCGATCTGCCATTCGAAATGAAGGCGCGGCTTTGTTGGATCGGTTTCATTATACTGAAAACGCTTGATATGAATTGCAGGGCTTTCTTTCTGTTTTTGCGCTATCCAAAAATATCCGGAATTTTTGTTCCGTTTCGGAAGTTCATTCCTGCCAGAATTCGTGTGCGAAGCAAACAAGTGAAATTGCAGGGAAGAGTATTTATTGGTTCACCGGAGAAAGGCAAATCTGTGGTTTCCGCCAATCGCGTTAATATTGATTTCTCAAAAGAGAGTCAGGTCTCATTTGGACACTCCGTGAGTATTGGTCCGGGTGTGCAGTTGGTGGTAAAAGACCAAGGTAAATTAAGCATAGGTAGCGGAACCTATTTTACTTCCGACATGCATTTGGAATGTTGTCATCACATTCAAATTGGTGAACAATGTGCCATTAGTTGGGGAACAAGCATCATCGATTCCGACCATCACGAATTATCCTATGAAGGCAAAAAAGAAAATGCATCATCAGTAATTATAGGTGATCGTGTTTGGATTGCGTGTAATGTGGTTATTCTCAAAGGAACGACCATCGGTTCCGGAAGTGTTGTGGCTGCGGGAAGTGTGGTAAAAGGTGAATTTCCTTCCAACGTTTTGATTGGTGGAAATCCTGCGCGGATTTTAAAAGAAAACGTGAACTGGAAATAACATGCCGGTACTTCAACTCATCTATGCAAAAGGGCATCAGGAAATCCTGAACAGACAATCGGCATTGGGGTCCTACATCCATTGTTTGTGCGGCATATTAGAGAAATCGGGATGGACGGTTTATATCAATGCCATCTCTTATCAAGAAATTGCGCAAATGCCAACGCGAGTAAGTGTGGTTACTCCGTCGCGATTTGGTATCGGAAAATTTGTTCCTGAATTTTTGAAAGATATCCTTCGCGACCGAAAACTTCGTGAGCGAAATAGTTCTGTCCTTGGGGAATGTTTGCAGATAAAAGAAAAGCCTGATTTGATCCTTGAGTTTTATACTTATGGATCGTCATTGGCAAAGCAATTGGCATTTCATTTCCGGGTTCCATATAGTTTGGTGTATGACGCTCCTGTTTTGGAGGAATATGAATTTTTTCACGGAAGAAAATGGTTTGGCCGGAATAAAATAGATCGAGCCCAAAAAAATACAGTAGCATCTGCCTCTGCGATTGTAGTGTATTCCGAAAGCATGAAAAAATACGTGACGCAATTGGGAGCAAAACCCGATCGTGTGCGTATCCATCAGAATGTAGATTATACACGATTTGAATTTGGTTCTCCGCGTGTTTATTCTTCCCAAATGTGTATTGGATTTGTAGGTTCATTTCTCAAATGGCATCGGGTGGATTTGTTGTTGGAAGCTTTTTCAAAATTGCGTGTGGAAGGTTTTTTGTGTACGCTGAAATTGGTGGGTGGAGGAATGGAATTTGAAGAAGTCAAAAACAAAGTCAACACACACCCTTTCGCTGAAAACATTGAACTCTCCGGTTACCTTGATGGGAAAGCACTTGCAGATGCTAAAGCGAGCATGCACATCGGTGTAATGCCCGGCTCGAATTGGTATGGTGCACCCAATAAAATATTTGAATACGGAGCAGCAGGAATGGCTGTTGTTGCTCCGGATACGCCAACCATTCGCGATCTTTTTGGAAGAACCCATGAAGTGATTTTGTTTAAACAAGATGATTTGAATGAGCTTGTAAAAGCCCTGCGCGTTTTGCTGAAGGATGAAAAAAGCTATCAAAATCATTGTGAGGTTTTGCAGCAAAGAATTCGGAGCGATTATTCGGAAGAAAAAACCAGGCAGTTTTATGCATCACTTTTTGAATTGGCGCAATCATGACTAAAACCATTGCTTTTTGTACCGACGGCATGCATCCTTTTGTGTTGGGAGGAATGCAGAAACACACCTTAGGTTTATGTCGTGCATTGGCATTGCAAGGAGTTAAGCTGATTTTAATTCATGGAACTCCTGAGGGAGAAAATAAACCTACGGAGCAAGAAGTTACCGAGGTTTTATTTCCCGATGGAAGGTATCCTAAATACATGCCTGAAATTTTCACGATTGAATTTCCTTCGCCGGGAAAGTTGCCCGGACATTACCTCCGTCGTTCCAAAAAATTTGCAAAATCGGTAGAAGCCATTGTTGCCAAGAAAAAGGTTGATCTGATTTATGCGCAAGGATTTACGGCATGGACCATATTGCAGCAAAAGCAACGCCAAGCTCCGGTTTGGTTGAATTTCCATGGTTTGAACATGTTTCAACCTGCATTTGGAAACCGTGCCAAGGTAGAATCATTAATGTTGCGTCGGTTTGTGCGTCGGCAACTGCTCATGGCAGATAAAGTGATTTCTTTGGGTGGAAGGCTTACGGATATTTTAAAAGAACAAGGTGTATCCGAAAATAAAATTTTCGTGCAATCGAATGGTTTGGATGCAAACTGGTTGCAACAAGAGCAAGAGATTTTTCTCGGTCCGAAACGAAAATTTCTTTTTGTTGGAAGAAACGACAAGGTGAAAGGTTTTGATATGCTTTTGCCTGTGGTTGCCGAATTTGATAAGCATACTGCAGAATTTCATTTTGTTGGTCCATTTTCTCCCGATGATTTTCCGGTGCATGCCAATGTGATTGTACATGGTGTCATCAAAGAGGAATCGGTTATGCGCGACTTAATGGATAAAATGGATATCGTGCTTTGCACCAGTTATTCAGAGGGAATGCCAACGTATATTCTGGAAGCCATGAGTCGCTCTTGTGCGGTACTTTCAACAAATGTAGGTGCAGTTGCCGAATTGGTTAATACAGATAATGGTGTCTTGATAGAGGATATTTCCATGCAAGGTGTGCGAAGAGGAATTCGTTATATGCTTGATTTAAGTGATGGTGACTTACTTCGCATGAAAGAAGCTTCACGCAACCGTGCTAAAACATTTGGCTGGGATAACATCGCACAGCAAATGCTAAAACAATTGGGATAAATTATTCGGGTTGAAGGATACGCAGCAAACCTTCACGCAGTCCGACTTGCGGCTTTAATCCGGTGAATGCAAATAGTTTTTCCGAGCTTCCCAATCGTTTTCCTACTTCGTAATCGTAACGTTTTTTGGGTGCTTCTACGAAAATGATTTTCGACTGACTGCTGGTGAGTTCAATGATCAACTTGGCCAGATCAAGAATTTCTTTATCGTTTTCATTGGCCACATTCACAATTTCGCAGCCTTGAACTTTTTCAGCCAGGGCAAGACATGCATCAATGGTATCGTCGATGTAAGTGAAATCACGTGTTTGTTTTCCATTACCAAAAACGGTGATGTCTTCATGGTGCAAAGCTTGCTCAATGAAGCGCGGAATCACCATGCGGTTGTCTTGTTTGGGTCCGTAAATATTGAAGAAACGTAAACTAACCGACTCAAGTCCTTTTTCCTGGTATTGCGATGCCAGATAAATTTCATTGTAGCGTTTGGCCATCGCGTAACTTGTTTTGGGATCAACCACCACGTTTTCCGTTACCATTTGGTCGAGCGCTGAGTGTCCGTAAATTCCGGATGTCGAGGCATACATGATTTTTCGGATGCCATTCTGATGCGCTGCTTCGCAAATGTTCATCAATCCGAGAACCTCGGTTTCCATGGTTTCTACCGGATTGTCGGCTACTACATCCACACCCAGTACTGCTGCAAAATGGTAAATGATGGAACAACCTTTCGATATTTCAATCATTTTTTCGCGATCCCTCACATCGGCTTTGTGAAACTCAATGCGCTCGAGTACATCGGCATCGATTTTATTTCCGCGTAAAAGGGTATCCGCCACAATGACTTCATGGCCTTTTTCGACGAGTCTTTTGGTAAGATGACTACCGATAAATCCGGCGCCGCCTGTAATCAGAATCTTGTTCATGCGCAATCAATGAGAAACTGCATCGTACTAAATAGCAGCGAGGCAAGCAGTGTGCACCAAAGATAAAGGATTTCGGGCTTACTGACTCGTGAAATAATCGTATTTTCGTTGAAATCCTTTTTATGATTTTGTTAGGAAATCTCAGTACCGATTTACTCAACGGTTTTCCGCTTTCGGATTTTCCGCTTTTTCTGATTCAGCTATTTTCTGCCGCTGCTCTAGGTTTGGCCCTGCAATGGTTGGAAGGGAATAAATTGCGCTATTTGCCTTTGATTGCTGCCGGTATGGCATTGCTCACTGTTTTCGGGAAACAGTCTATTCAATTGGCGGTCCTTTTTGTTGGAGTGAGCATTATCCTTTCGGTAATGTTTCGCGAAAAATTGCGACAGCCCGGACAAGATGTCCCCGTCCTCCTTGCCTTTATTGCCGGAGCATGCTGTGGTGCAGGGTATGTCATTCCTGCTTTGGTTGCATTTGGCCTGGTTATTTTCCCATTGTTCTGGATGGTTCGACGTAATTCATGAGATTAGATCCACTCAGCAAAAAGTTAAGCCTATACATTCTTTCCGGATGTGTGGTGGCAGCGCTTTGGATGTTTTTGAGTCAAATTTTTCATTCCGAATACAGGGTTTTTGAAATTGCTCCGGGAAAATTTAAAGAAGATAAAAGCATAGCAAGTCCCCATTTACCTGCAGGAAAAATTTTTTCGATGAAATTGCCTTTGCAATTACCGGCAAAAGATGGGACATGGTATGAAGTGAATGGAATGGGATGGACCGACAAATACGCAACGGATATTTTTACAGCGCCATCTTTTTCCATCCAACATGTTCCAACTTCGTATCGGTTTAAACATCCCAATGGAGAAGGACTGCCCTTTGCCATTCAGGTAAGCAGTTTTCAAACGGAAGGAAGAAAAAGATCGCCACTGCGTCGTTACACTTATTTCAACCGTAAATCAGAGCTCAATCGTATTGCTTTGTTCGTTCGCGAAAAAGATTTGTTTGCTTATGAAAAAGGCATTTATGTGATTGGTGCTTCCGAAATGCAAACACGTCCTTTTCGTTTGGCAGAACCTTGGTGGGAACGTCCGGCCAATTACCATCAACGTGGCAAAGCCTGGAAGCGAAAAGCTTTTTTTCAATATTTTACAGCCGATTCCTTGTTGTATGAGTC
>JBIKKU010000004.1:0-36190 GCA_044360245.1 Flavobacteriales bacterium
TCCCAAGTATAGGTTGCTCCCGGAGTTGGATTATAGGCATCAAAAATTACATTTCCCGTATGCATGGAATCGATGGCAGAAAACCATGCATCACAGGTAACATATCCATTATGGCATTGCACAAAATTTTCTGTTGCAGAACTAACAGTACCATTGGCATTCGACAAGGACCTGGTTATTTGTGTTGCACAAGAATCAGTTAACAACCAGATATTCATTGGTGTTCCGGGAACAGCTGCGCCTGGAATATCCACCTCAAAATGACCGTTAAAATCAGTAGTGAGGTTTGCAAAAAAATAAGCGTTATTTCCCCATGCGGCAGAATCGGGTAATACAGGTGATGGGTCTGCTACCACAAAAACAAGTTGTCCGGAAACCGGAGTTCCGTCGAATACATTCGAAATGTTTCCATTGACATTAAAATCTTGCGCCATAACACCGGCTACAAAAAACCAGGAGGCAACACTTAGTAAGAACCTTTTCATAAATCTTTTTTTTAGTTAGACATTTTGTTGAAGCAAATTTGCCTCATCACAAAAGCATCCCCAATGTGAGATTTGTGAGTTCTTACCGATTCATTCCTGAAGGTCGCTTTCAAAAGCCTTGATTTTTTTGAAAAAGTGAAACTTGATTCTTTCGTCATCAAAAAAAAACGGCCCATCTTTCGACGAGCCGTTTAACCAAGCGTAGAACGCAAACGCGTCCCGAATTGAAGCCTTATTGTTTAATGAAACGAACGCTTTGTACAGATCCGTTTTTCGCATCGCGAACACTTACAGTATAGAAACCTGCATCGAGTGAAGCGACATTGATGTTCAGATTGAATTCACCTGCAATGAGGTTAGCAGGAACATTCAATACTACTTTGCCAAGCATATCTGTTACAACCACATTGGCATTTGAATTGACCATACTGTTGATGCTGATGTTCAAATTTTCGTTTGCAGGATTTGGATAAACATTCATATCTGTTAGTGTGCTTTCTTCTTCAACTCCTGCTGCAATTGGCGCAACAACATTTAAAGTGAAACCTGCACGCTCATTTCCACCCATTACCGGTGAGAAAGTAATTGCACCGCAGAATTGATCTTGACAACCTTGTCCGTCGCTAATGGTAAGACAAACATTGTATGTTCCGTATGAAGCATAAGTGTGTGTTGGGTATTGACCGGTTCCGGTATTTCCATCACCAAAATCCCAAGTGTAAACCATGTTTGGATTGTAAGAACTGTTGTTAACGAGGTACACTGCATTATTGGTAGAATCTGCAAACCACCAGAAATCAGCAACGCATCCCGGATTGCTCACCACAACATAAACTGAATCGCATGTTGTAGAAGTACAAACACCTGCAGAATCGATAGTCAGACAAACCTGATACCAACCGGGTACAGAATAATAATGGTAATCCCACCAGTTTGAACTTGTTGAAGTTGAACCATCGCCATAATTCCAAGTGTAAGTGATATTGGCATTGGTATTATCAGCAAAGAAATACATCACTCCGGTTTGAGCCGAATCCTGAACAGAAAAAGAGGAAACACATGGCCCGCCAACTGTTCCGCCACCACCGGCACAAACAACAAAATCAACGGTTGCGGCAGATACCGTGCCTTGATTGTTTTGCACTGTTACGGTTTGGTAGTTTCCACCACATGTGTCTGATGTAACGAAGATGTCGAGGTTTGGACCTGTCTGCGCTCCGTTAGGAATAATAACCATGTAGTTTCCGGAAGCATCGGTGTAAGCTGTTCCGAAATAACCTGCACCGGGAGCTCCGGATAAAGTGTCGGTTGAGATATACACCATATGACCAGATAGCGGTGCACCCGATTGGGTTACATTACCTGTTAAGGTAAAATCCTGTGCCATGGCTCCGAACATTGCGAAGGCGGAAATGGCGGTGAGTAAAATCTTTTTCATAAAATATGTTTTAAACGGTTAGGCCCTTTTGGACAATACAAAGATGGAGGAATACTTCGGTACCTAAATATCAAAAACATAAAATTCACCTGTATTCAAACGGACGAATAGCCATTTAATTACCTGAAAATCAATAATTATTGATATTTATTTCTTACCTATTCAAGGTATAAAAAAAGATAGATTTTTAGCAAATAAAGGCTAATTAATGCGCTTGTTCAAGCCTACTTTCTTCCATACTTAGTTTTCAAAATCCTTTGGAAAGGATCCATTCTTTGTAATTGATCAAATCAGAATCTGTTTCGGTTTCTTCCAAAAGTACCTGCGCAAGAGAAATCAATTGCTTGTCGCGGTTTAAGCGATCAACTTGATTGGCGCGACGAAGGAAATCCAACATCAGTTTTTGTCGTTCAAGCGTTGGTTCCTTGAGTTGCTCTCCATATTCTTTGCGCACTTTCGGAATCTGCGATTCGATAAAATCAAAATCTTGTAGCTCAAATCGAATCATCAATTCAATAATGAGAATTTTCAATTGGAAAATCTGATCGAGCATTCTGAAGTTCTCTTCAATCCGCACGCGAACCATCAGCTTATTGGACTTCTTGTATTCTTTAATATCAAAATATTGCAATACAAGCTGAAGGTTGACAAACGTAAGGTTGAATTTATTTTTTCCAATCAATGGGTCTTGCTGCGCTTCCAACAAAATCTCAATGGCCTTGTATTTATTGATGTTGGTGTAGTTGTACACCATGGCGTTGTAATAATAAATCAAATATTTTTCGTGCAGTATTCCTCCATACTCCTGCATGGCATCGCGTAACATGTCGGCGTAAGCGATAGACTCTTTATACTTTTTATTCTTAAACAAGGCATTCACCAGATAGGTGAGCATACCCAATTTGGTATCGTGACTGTTTTTATCAAACAGATGGTCCTGAACAAATTCTTTATAAGTATTCACCAGGTATTTTTCCAATGCTTTGAAATTTTGTTCCTGAAGCAAAATCCTGGATACTGCTTGATAGGTTTTTAAACGAAATAATTTGTTTCGCGATAATTCTTTGTTTCCGGAAAATTCTTTAATGGTATTATTAAGTAAGCGCATGATTTCCATATTCCCTTTACTCATGTTCTGAGAAACGCGAATTCGGTAAATCAATACAGCAAGAATATCTTCAAACTCCTGAAGGTTGTGCAAAATTACCCTGTTCTCTTTGCGCTGTTGAATGATATCCTCCGGATTGATCTCCAAAGTTTCGTTCGATATTTTGATCATATCCGCATAAATCAAATCCAGGAGATCGTGTGCAGATGCGGAAATGGCTTTCTTTTCGGCCCTGCGCAAAAAATAGTGCGCCATCACAAAATCACGCTTCTCCTGAAATATTCGCGACAATAAGATATGAAACAAGACCCCATTGAGATTGGTCTCATCATAATACTGCGACAATAAACTTTTGTTGATTTCTGCAATCAGACGATTTCTCAAACGGTAAAAACTGTTTTTATCGCCTTTACCATACAAGTCTTTTACAATCTCATCTTCTTCGTATTTATCTCCTTGTTTGCGCACATAATCGAAGAGCGACAAATCCTTGCGTTCGCTTAGGTTGGTGTCGTACTTTTGAATGTACAGTTTAAAATGTCGAACCTCATCCTTACTTAAGGAGAGCACGAGTCGGTTTAAATTACTTTCCATAAATCAATGCTAACACCATGATTTTTATTGTACAAATCAAGAAGTTGTTTTACTTAGATATCAGACAAATAACGGCTATTTTCTGGTTTTGGACGCGTAAGAAAGTAAAAAAAATGCGACAACCCTTCCATTTTATCGTCGTACTATTGTACAAATGCTAAAAGTCATGAGACACTTACTCATACTCCTATTTGTGTTTCTGGGCACCTTAAGCTCCAGAGCAGACTCCTTATCGGTTATCAATGCTCCCGGATTACCCGACACGGTCCTCATGGGGGATCAGGTCACTTACCTGGTGGTTGTCAAAAATCAGGACACCTCTACTTTTACCGGTGCATATTGGCTTTTCTTTGGTGTAGATACCGGTGGCCTTGTTACACCGTACGACAGTATTCAGGTGCAACCTGCAAGTGGTTCGATATCTTCCGGAGGAACCGATACAACGCTAAGAACAGATTCCATTTTACCTACCCGTTTTGTGGATGGAGGAAATGTTATCATCATTTGGCCGGGAGCTCCTGATATAATTAATGTCGATTCTACAAGGTTTGATGTATATGTCATCAATTTCAATAGCATTCCGGAATCGGAGGATGATCTCTTTACGGTTTACCCTAACCCAACAACCGGATTCCTCTTTATTCGTTCAGAATTCCTAATTGAACAAGTAAGAATTTTCAATGCTTCAGGGCAACTCATCAAAACAGAAAAACAGACCAATAACATAACGCTTACCGACCTACCTCCGGGTATCTATTTCACCGAGATCATCAATAGCAGAGGCGAAACCAAAACAATAAAAATTATCAAACAATAAAGAACAGCCTTCTCTAAATGAGAAGGCTTTTTTATTTAGTACAATTCCCGGATTCGAAATTTACCTGACGTCAAACCGGAAATAATCCGACACCTTCCCATGTAATAAACCAAAAGATAATCGCCGGCAATCATAAAGGAATTTCTTCCACCGGTATTGTCGTATTGCGTCATGGAAAAAACATCCTTGGGTGCTTGCCAAGTTCCATTTGATTTACTCATTACCCGAAACACGGTGCGCGTAATGGTATTACCGTCTTCGCCGCGTTGGAGATCCATCCAACAAACGTGCTTTCCATCATCACTTAAAGTTATACCCCATGCTATGGCATTCAAATGAGGAGGAACAATCTGCACAGGTTGTTGCCAAACTCCATCAACTTGATATGCCGCTAAAATGGTGTATGCCGAATCGTTTCCGTAACAAAAATGCAACCACTCTTTTTCTTTCTTAAATTCTGACCAATCCACTCCATACCTTTCCGCTTCTGCGGCATCTTTAATAAAATGGTTGAATTTATTTTTCAAGGCTATTTCAATTTTTGAATCTCTAAGCGCTTTCATGTCCTCATTCAAAGGCATTCTCCCATTCATTAAAATGGTTTTTCCATCTCCCGAAATACAATTACGGTAAAGACGAAACCTCGACCCTGCAATTTTTTTCGCCTGATCTGAGTTCTTCGCATAATAATAAACCCCATCACCCTGAATATCGAAAACCACATTGCCTTCTTTGTCGCAATCTACCATAGAAACAAACTCGCAGGATTTTGGCGCTTTCAGATAATTTAATTTTTTTCCTTTTGCTAAAACTGTGGCTCCCCGGTAATGCGGAGAACATGGAGAAATACCACCGGAAGGATTCGTATTGCCCATTTCGGTACTTACGATTTTATCTCCTGTTCCGTTAAGGGAAAAAGAAAACCACGATTGCTTGACAAAAGAATCATTGTTCCATTCTACCGGTTTAGATTTCGGATCGTTTAAATCCAATGCATAAAAATGGCCGTTTTGATACCAAAGCAGCGTATGATTATCTCGAGCAAATAAAACTTCATCTACAACTTCTTTTTGCTGATCCTCATAAACGCTTAGTTCCTCTTCGTTAGAAATGGTTCGCAGTAACTTTAATTCAGGCAATGCATAGACTTGAATTGTTCCTTGTCGCGCAATGGCAATCATAGAACCATATTCATTCAAAACAGCCATACCCGAACTCATGGAATTACCCGTAATCGGGAAAAACAAGAGGATGGAAAATAGATAAAGGGTCGTCTTCATGATATGCTGTACAAAAGCTACGCAGAAAAGTTCAATGCAACAAAAAATCCCGCCGGAGCGGGACTTTCGTAAAAAGTAAAAACAAGTGACAGACATCAAACAGTCATGATGTCTTTCTCTTTGATTTCGATTAACTGATCAATTTTTGTACTGTATTGGTTGGTAATATCCTGGATTTTTGTTTCAGCATCTTTTGCCTCATCTTCTGCAAGTCCATCTTTTTGAAGTTTTTTGATGGCTTCGTTGGCATCACGACGATGATTGCGAATACTTACTTTCGCATTTTCACCTTCGGTTCTTGCCTTTTTTACCAGCTCCTTTCTGCGCTCCTCGGTTAAGGGGGGAATGCTGATCAACAACACCTCTCCATTGTTTTGCGGGTTCAAAGAAAGATTACTGTTCATGATGGCTTCTGCAATGGGATTCAGCATGTTTTTTTCCCAAGGCTGAATACGAATTGTGCGCGCATCGGTTGTGGTAACATTAGCTACCTGACCGATTGGCGTGTGAGCTCCATAATATTCTACCATTACACCTTCGAGAATGGATGGATTGGCCCGTCCGGCACGAACTTTAAGCAATTCGCTTTCAAGGTGCATAACAGCCATGTCGTTCTCTTCTTTGAAATTGGCAATGATGGATGAAACAGTACTCATAAGCTAAATTTTAAGCAGCACGAAAATAATAAATTGTGCGAAAATCAGAATTCTACTAAAGTTCCAAGGGTTTCGCCGGTAACTACCTTACGCAAATTCCCTTTTTTGTTCATATCAAAAACAATGATGGGCAATTTGTTTTCGTTACACAAAGTAAAGGCCGTCATGTCCATTACGTTCAATCCCTTTTCATAGACTTCGGTAAACGAAATGCGGTCATACTTCACAGCACTTGGATCCTTCTCCGGATCTGCCGTGTAAATTCCATCTACGCGTGTTCCTTTTAAGATCACGTCAGCATCAATCTCAATGGCGCGAAGGGATGCAGCAGTGTCGGTTGTAAAAAACGGATTACCGGTGCCTGCGCCGAAAATAACAACACGTCCTTTTTCGAGGTGACGGATAGCGCGACGACGAATAAAGGGTTCTGCGATTTGCTCCATTTTAATGGCCGATTGTAATCGCGTGTTCACACCCAATTGTTCCAAAGCAGCCTGCAATGCCATGGAGTTGATCATGGTAGCCAACATACCCATATAATCACCATGCGTGCGGTCCATTCCGCCTTGTTCTGCTTGAACACCACGGAAGATGTTTCCACCGCCGATAACAATGGCCACTTGTACACCGGAATCGTGAATGTCTTTAATGTCTTTTGCGTATTCGGCCAAACGCGCATTGTCAATTCCGAATTGTTTGTCGCCCATGAGCGATTCACCGCTGAGCTTAAGAAGAATTCTTTTGTATTTCATGTGATGGTCTGACAAAAAATGAAAACACAAAAAAAAAGAGAGACTGAAAATCTCTCTTTCTTTTTAAAATATCAATTAGCTAAGCGATACGCGCTTGAACGCAGTCACCGTAAGCTCTTTATCAATACCTGTGAGGTATTGTTTGATGGTAAGTTTGTTATCGCTGATGAATTCTTGGTTGAGAAGACAAACTTCTTTGTAGAATTTATTCAAACGACCTTGGGCAATTTTCTCAGCCATTTCAGCAGGTTTACCTTCTTGAATAGCGAGTTCTTTACCAACTTCCAATTCACGTGCAACAACATCTGCAGCAACTTCTTTTTCATCTACGGCAATAGGTGCCATAGCTGCAACTTGCATACAAACTTGTTTCATGTTGTCGGCAGGAAGTTCTTTGCTGAACGCAACGATGGTAGCAAGACGATTACCGGCATGGATATATGAACCGAGGAAGTTTCCTTCAATCACTTCATAAGAACCGATTTCAATTTTCTCACCGATTACTCCTGTGCGCTCAACAAGTTTATCAGCAACACTGATACCTTTGTAGTCCAATGCAAGGAATGCATCTTTGGAAGTGATCTTCTTATCCAAAGCCATATTCAGGAAGTCCTGAGTAAGTGCGATGAACTCTTCATTTTTTGCAACGAAGTCAGTTTCACAGTTCAAAGAAAGTACCACACCGAATTTTTTATCGGCAGATACGGCAGCAAGCACACAACCTTCACCGGCAGCACGATCCGCACGGTTTGCAGCAACTTTCTGACCTTTTTTGCGGAGGATATCCACAGCGGCTTCAAAGTCACCATTGGCTTCGATGAGTGCTTTTTTGCAATCCATCATACCGGCACCGGTTTGTTGACGGAGCTTGTTTACATCAGAAGCGGTAATAGCTACAGTTGACATAATGTTTTATTTATTGAATGAGATGTAATCAGTTTTTTCTTGGAGCTCCACCTTTTGCAGCTGGTTTTGCAGCAGGCTTAGCAGCAACTTTCTTTTTCTTTCCTTCTTCAGCGATCTCTTCATCGATGTTAGCGATGCGCTTGTTGTCTACCACATCTTCTCCATCTTCATCTTTGTCAGAACCTTTATCGGCTTTGCGCTCATTAAGACCTTCGATGATGGCTTCAACCATTACGTCAACGATTTTTGCAACTGATTTTGATGCATCGTCGTTTGCAGGAATAGCGAAATCAACGCTGTTTGGATCTGAGTTGGTATCTACCATAGCAAATACCGGAATGTTCAGGCGTTTTGCTTCGGCTACTGCGATGTGTTCTTTCAATACGTCTACTACGAAAAGAGCAGCAGGGAGACGAGTCATGTCGGCAATTGAACCAAGGTTTTTGTCCAATTTGGCACGCTGACGAGATACTTGAAGACGCTCACGTTTAGAGAGGGTATTCAATGTTCCGTCTGCACCCATTTTATCGATGTTGGTCATTTTACGAACCGACTTACGAATGGTAGCGAAGTTGGTAAGCATACCACCGGGCCAGCGCTCAATAACGAATGGCATGTTCACGTTTTTCACGCGATCTGCAACTGCATCTTTCGCTTGTTTTTTGGTAGCAACGAAAAGAATTTTCTTACCGGATTTAGCAATCTGCTTCATTGCAGCAGCAGCTTCATCCAACTTAACGATCGTTTTGTTGAGGTCAATGATGTGGATTCCTTTGCGCTCACCAAAGATGTAAGGAGCCATGTGTGGATTCCATTTTCTCTTAAGGTGTCCGAAGTGAACACCAGCGTCGAGCAGCTCGTCGAATGTGACTTTTCTAGCCATTGTTTGTTTTTGTTTACGTTCCTTTTACTTGTTTATTTAAAAAGCAACCTGCCGGTAGCCAATTGCATGGAGCAACTGAGTCCGGCAAGTTTGGATGCTAAACGGGATCCGAAATCTCGAAAGCGGATTAACGCTTGGAGAACTGGAAACGCTTACGTGCTTTCTTCTGACCCGGTTTTTTACGTTCAACCATGCGTGGGTCGCGGGTCATCAGACCGGCTTCTTTCAGCGCTGGTTTCAAAGCCGGATCGAGCTTAACGAGTGCGCGTGCAATACCCAGGCGGACAGCTTCTGCCTGACCATTGATACCGCCACCGTCCACGTTCACGTTGACATCATACTTACCTTCTGTACCGGTAAGCATGAAGCTTTGGTTGATTTTGTATTGAAGAGTTCCTACAGGAAAGTAGGCCTTGTAATCTACATTGTTTACAGTAACAGATCCTTTACCGTTGTTGAGGTAAACACGGGCAACTGCTGCCTTACGACGTCCGAGCGCGTTGATAACTTCCATGATGATTAGAAAATATCGTTAAGATTGATAGCTTTTGGATTTTGCGCCTGGTACTTGTGGTTGGCACCTGCAACAACATGAACGTTGTTGAATTGTGCACGACCCAGACGGGTTTTTGGAAGCATACCTTTCACCGCGAGTTCGATTACACGGGTTGGGTGCTTAGCCAAAACTTCAGTGGGAGTAGCGAAACGCTGACCGCCGGGATATCCGGTGTAACGTACGTACTGCTTTTCAGAAAGCTTGTTACCTGTAAATTTCACCTTCTCGGCGTTAATAACGATAACATGGTCACCGCAGTCTACATGCGGAGTGAAAATTGCCTTGTGCTTTCCACGGATCAATTTGGCCACTTGCGAGGTCAAACGTCCAAGAGGCATGTCTGTGGCGTCAACAACGAGCCAGTCTTTGGTCATTGTTTCCTTCTTTGCCACTACGGTCTTATAGCTAATGCTGTCCACTTGAAATAATTTTTAATCTGTTAGTCTTTCCCGGAAATTGGGGCTGCAAATTTACAACTAATATTTAATCAACCAAACTTTTCAACAGAACCATGTGGAAGTTCCCGCTGATTTCATTGAGCCCGGATGGAGCTGAAATGCCGACAGAAAAACATAAATAACTGATAAACAAAGATTTATTGGTCATTTTTTACCTCTTTCGGCCTAAATTCATAACGTGTTTGGGCTTGCAAAAAATGTAGCGCCAACCTGCCGGAATCCAAGGCTTCAATCTCCATGAGGTAAAAATTCGAAGAATCTTCTTTCAGGTATAGGTATCGACCATGATCTGCAAGCGCACCACCCATGGCAGGATCTTTATCATACAATTGATAGGGGCGAACAGAAACCGTATCTCCATTGTACATATCGGTCCAATACATGTTGCTCAAATCAACCACATGAAGGCTATCGCGCGTTTCTACCCAAGGTCGTTGAAGCATGGGTAAAATGCTTGGAAAAGGTGCTTGGGTTTCCTTAAGCGTATCCGATTCTACTTCAGTACTTTTCGACGTTTCTCCGGCACAACTCGCCAAAAGCAAGAGTAAGCCTACAAAATGAAGGTTTGGTTTCATTTGATGACTCCGAGTTCCTTGCCGACTTTCGCAAATGCGGCAATAGCTTTATCCAGGTGTTCTTTTTCATGCGCTGCAGAAATCTGAACACGAATTCGGGCCTGACCTTTTGGTACCACCGGATAGAAAAATCCAATCACATAAATTCCTTCATTCAGCATGCGTGCTGCAAACTCCTGAGCAAGTTTTGCATCGTAAAGCATGATGGGAACGATAGCCGATTCGCCATCTTTATAATCCAAGCCTGCTTTTTTCACGCCTTCTTTGAAATAGTTGATGTTCCATTCGAGTTTGTCGCGCAAATCGGTTGTTTCGCTTAACATATCAAACACCGCAATGGATGCACCAACGATATGCGGAGCAAGTGAATTGGAAAAAAGATACGGACGTGAACGCTGACGAAGCATTTCGATGATTTCTTTTTTACCTGTTGTAAATCCACCCATAGCTCCACCAAGTGCTTTTCCAAGTGTTCCGGTGATGATATCTACACGACCCATCACGTTACGCAATTCAATGGAACCTCGTCCGGTTTTTCCGATAAAGCCTGTAGCGTGCGATTCATCAACCATCACCAAGGCACCGTATTTATCGGCCAGATCACAAATTTTATCCAATGGCGCTACATAACCATCCATTGAAAAAACACCATCGGTTACAATCATTTTAAAACGACAAGCAGCTGCTTTTTTCAATTGCTCTTCCAAATCGGCCATGTCGTTGTTTTTGTAACGAAAACGCTGTGCTTTGCATAAACGCACACCATCGATGATGGAAGCATGGTTAAGCTCATCGGAGATAATGGCGTCTTCTTCACCTAACAAAGGCTCAAATACACCACCATTGGCGTCAAAACACGCAGCATAAAGAATGGTGTCTTCCGTGCCTAAAAATTGTGCGATTTTATGTTCAAGTGTTTTATGGATGTCTTGTGTACCGCAAATAAAACGCACGCTCGACATTCCGTATCCATGGGTATCGAGGGTTTTGTGCGCTGCTTCCACCACTTTGGGGTGAGAAGACAATCCGAGGTAATTGTTTGCACAGAAAATGATCACTTCTTTTCCGTCGTTTAACCTCACCACCGCGCCTTGCTCCGAAGCAATGATGCGTTCGCGTTTGAACAATCCTGCTTCCTCGATGGAACGCAATTCATTCTGAAGGTGTTCTTGCATTTTTCCGTACATGACTTTCTTTTTTGAAACCTCAAATTTAGAGGAACTGTGGTTTTGACAAAATAGAATTTGCTTTTTGCTATTTTAGCGCAGAATGGCATGATATTCGCAAATGCCCTTTCTCCAAACTCAAGCCCATGAAACGCATTTTACTCTCTCTTTTGGTAGCCGGAACCCTTCAGGCTCAGGCCCAAAACATCCTCGACAACAAAGTCACCATCAAATACACCCAGAATTCCAATTTGAAAATTCATGACGGAAGCAAAACTTTTGCACTGGATGTACAAATGAATTACACGCAACGCAATGCCGATTCGCTCAAAGCCTACGAAACAGCCAAGGCAGCGTATTTGTCGCAATTGGAAATCGCAGTAGATGCTTTCGAACAACAAAAGGCAAAAATCGACCAGCAGCATTTGCAAAATTTGGTTACCTGGGAACAACAAGTAGCCTCAGGAAACACTGCTGCTCAACAACCGGTAAAACAACCCTACCCTGCTTTCCTTCCCCCGGCGCGTCCCAAAAAGCCATTCCTCATTCAGGAAATCACTCCGGCATCGATTATTGCTGCAACGCGTGTTGAAGGATTGAACCAAAGCGCCACTTCAACAACCAAAGTAACGTTGGTATTTGAAGGCTTTGAAAAAGGCATGGTTAAACAAGAAGCCAAAGGAACCGGTACAACCACACGTTACGAATGGGTTATCCAATACCGACATCCCGTGACTTTAAAAATTGAAATCCCCGGAAAAGGATTGATCGTAAATCAACGTATTCCTTCTACCGAATCTTTTCGCAGCTTCAGAACCAAAGAATTCAAAAGCATCAATGAATTCAACCTGTGGTGGTCGCAAAACGAAGAACTCACCTGGGAAGATCGTCAGAAACAAGTGGTGTTTGAAAACATGGAAAGCATCAACAGTTTCATGACTTCCAATTACGGTTATCCGGTGATGGTTCGCAGGGTGGAATTGTATAGCGCCAAGTCCAAAGATTTCGATTACGGTGATGTGCAAAAAGCATTCAGTACCATGGAATCAGGTATGCTTTTACTGGCTTATCCCGAAAAATTCAACGAATGCCGCAACAAGCTCAGTGATGCCGTTATGCAATACCTCAACATCTTGAAAGAATCCGATCCTACCAACAAAAAAGCGCGCATCGACAATGTTGTTACATCGGCCATCTACATCAACCTAGCCGAATGTTATTTGTGGATGAACGATTTTATCAATGCCGAAGTTTACGCCAACAAAGCCATTACCATTGGCATCAACAAATACGAGCGCGACGGCAAAGCCTTATTGGGACTCATTCGCGAACAATCCATGCGTTATTCTGCAAATCAGTAAAGAAGTGCATAAAAACAAAAAAGGGGAAGCAAAACTTCCCCTTTTTTATTGGCTAGCAGGATTAAATTTCTTCTCTGAAAAAATCCGCAAAAAAATCCTGAACACGACGAATTACCGTTAAGTTCGAAGGAAGACGCATGTCGGGATTGGTTAGCAACTGATACCCTCCTGCAAAAACTTTATGTTTTGGAAAAGCTTTGTGAAGGTTGTGCAAATACAATTCAATTTCCTCAGGCGGCACGGCAGCTACAAAAAACGTGAGCAAATACTGCGATGGACAAATGGCCACCACTTTTTCCAAATCATCGAAGGGAACCGACTGTCCAAGATAAACCGTTCCATACCCTCTTGAACGCAGCACATAGTTGTAAAACAACAAACCGATTTCATGCAGCTCATCCACCGGTAAAAACAATATGAACGTAGCCTTGGGTTGATCCGGAAGTCCGACTTTATCGCACTCTACAATTAATTTTTGACGGATGATATTGGAAACAAAATGCTCTTGTGCAGGATTAATGGTGCCTGTTTGCCACAACACGCCAATTTTTTCGAGAAAGGGATAAATCACGTACAAAACGCTTTTGATCAAGCCCTTTTGCTCGATACACTCGCTAAGAATCCTTGAAAAATCGGCTTCTTTCATTTCCACCATGGAAACAATCATGCGATCAATGAAGGTTTCATCAGAGCCGGAAATGTCTTTCAGGCTTATGATACGCTGGTGAAGCTCATCATCACTGAGGTTGGCAATATGCGATATTTTAACCCCGCTGTTGTTCAGGATGGCAATGTTCAGGATACGACGCAGTTCATCGTCGGAATACATCCTGATGTTCGATTCGGTGCGGTCGGGCTCAAGGATATTGTATCGCTTTTCCCAAATGCGAATGGTATGCGCTTTGATTCCGCTCAGTTTTTCAATATCTCGAATGGTATACTTCTTCATAGCACAACCCACTAACAACACTCAACTGATATTGTTCAGAAAACCCGCAAAATATTTCGTTTAAAGAGGGGAAGCGATAAGCCGATCAAGCCGGCCGACATGATTCCCATAACGAGAATCCTAAATCCGAATTGCGCCCAGCTAAAATCCCTCCAGTAGATATCGTAAAAAGCTTGTATCGACCAGTAGTTTACGGAAAACATGGACATTTTCTGCATGATTTCGGGCATTACGAAAGTCGGAATCATAGATCCCCCGATGGCACTCATTACCAAAACGATAATCGTGGAATATCCATCCACTTGTTTCCGGCTAGTGGCAATGGAAGCAATAAACATCCCAAATGCACCACAACACAATGCAGTGAAAAATATGGTAAGTATTAAAGCAGGAATATTCATCCAAATGTTTAAACCAAAAAACAACCATGCAACCACCATCATGATGCTCAATTGCAAAGAACCAATGCAGATGGCGGAAATGAGCTTTCCAAACAAAATCATTGCCGGAGTAACCGGCGCCATCAAGAGTTTTTTCAAGGTTCCTTTTTCTTTTTCCTCTAACAAGCCTCCACCCATAGCAGCAACAGAAAAAAGCAAGGTCATTACTGCCGTTCCGCTAACGGCTTGTATCAGGGCCGGATTGGTTTCTTCCGCAGAGGTAATGGTCTCAACACGCACTATTCCTGAAAGCGGATCTGTGTCTTGTTTCATCATGCTACCTACCATATCACTTACTCCTGCAAGTGTCAATGAATCGGTTATACCCGCAGCCTGTAAGTCTTTGCGCACTTTCGCAGGAATAGTCAGGTTTCCTACTTCGGCAAACAACTTTCCAAACAATATTCCTTGCACAATAGATGCTTCTGTTGCTTTTGAAGGATCGTATAAAAACTCGAATCCTGCTTTGTTCGATTTCAGAGAATCTTCAAAGCCTGCAGGAATATGCAATGCAGCGGCAAGTTTTCCTTTCCGTATGTTGTTCTTGGTATTCTCCCAAGATGCCTCAGGAACCACACGCAATTCAGGCAAGGAGTCCAATTTCGCTACCAATGACTGGGAGAAATCTGTTTGTGCATCATCGGCAACATAAACTTCCATTTCCGACATTCCGCCATCTCTTCCTGTACCGCCAAACGCGAACACAAACAAGGTAATCAATCCAATAGGCAACAGGAATGTCAACATCACCGCTTTACGATCGGCAAAAAACAAACGAAGATCTTTGGCTGCAATCTTAAACATCAGTCGCGCAGGTTTTTTCCGGTGAGTGATAAAAATATGGTTTCCAAATCAACACTGCGGATATCCATATGACGGATTTCCAAACGCATTTCCAATAATGCACTCATCACAGCAGGAAGTTGTTGCTGTAAATGTTCTCCGCGAATAATGAGTTGGTTGTCGATAATCTGCAAATTGAGTCCATGCGGCAAAGACAAGGTATTGGAAAGCTGATCGGGTTGTCCAGCTAAAGTAATAACCAAGGATTCGTGTTGACCACTATGCGCACGCAACTCTGCCAAAGTCCCGGAAGCGATGATGCTGCCTTTATCCATAATGGCAATACGATCGCTAAACCGCGCTGCTTCTTCCATGTAATGTGTGGTATAAACAATCGTAGTTCCATTTTCGCGAAGACGTTGAATGGCCTCGAAAATATTGTTGCGGCTCTGGGGATCGATTCCTACGGTTGGTTCGTCCATGAATACGATTCGCGGTTGATGCAATAATGCAGATGCAATATTGATTCTACGTTTCATACCTCCCGAAAAAGTTCGGATTTTATCATGCGCACGATCCGTCAATCCGAAATCCTGCAGCAAGGTATGTATACGCACACGCAATTCGGAGGCGGAAATATTGTAAAGCGAACCAAAAAACAAGAGGTTTTCGAAAGCCGACAAATCATCGTAAAGCGCAATCTCCTGAGGTACCACACCTAAAATTTTGCGAATACGTAAATCCTGACTACCCACAGGCATGTTATCAATCAACACCTCTCCTGCGTCGGGATGGAGCAAAGTACTTAGAATGGAAATCGTGGTTGTTTTCCCTGCGCCATTCGGACCAAGCAAACTGAAAAACTCACCGGCATGCACTTCAAAGGAAATACCCTGAACGGCGTGGTTTTCGGCAAAGGACTTTTTCAACTGCTGGACCCTAATCATAAGGTGCGCAATTTACAAGGAAAAGACGAACTATACGACTGAGAATAATCAGCGAATGATGACTTTGGTAGAATATAACTGATTTACCGAAGAGGCAACCACCAAATAAGTTCCCGGAGGAATGCCAAATTGAGTTGGAACGGCAATAGCCTGACCGTGATCCTGTACCACATAAATCTTGGAATGAAATTCCTTACCGGTGATATCGCGTAACACAACCAAGACTTCTTCATCACCAAATCCGGAAAAAGACAAAAACAATGGATCGCCAGCATCCACCGGATTTGGATAGGCTTGTACGCTGCATTGATCTCGTTTTACAACGACCACAGCCGAATAAGAATAGTTGCCATCGAAATCGGTTTGGCGCAAACGATAATAGGAAACCCCCGGAAGCGGATCGCGATCGATTTCGAAATAATCCAATCTGCTTGAACTGTTTCCTGCTCCTGCTACTTCTGCAATGGCAATAAAATCAACTCCTGTAGAAGAACGTTCAATGGTAAACCTGGCATTATTCAATTCACTGGCTGTTGCCCAAGTTAGTTGAACCTGATTGCCATCCGGAACGGTTTCAAAATTCAACAATGAAATAGGAAGCGGAGAGGCGATGCTGTTGTGTGTGGCGATAGTGTAATATCCATCTGCGGATAATGTCACCCCGGTAAATCCGATGCGATCTCCAGCCACGCTGTTTGCTGTTGCAACTTCGGTCCATGCACCACTATTGGTGGCACGATACACCAATACATAATCTGAAGGAGCGCCGGGTACTACAGTTCCTACACCACCATCCGACAAATCAAAGTTGAGGTCAACTACCGGCGAACTTGCATCGGTATTGGTGATATCGTAGTACCAAATGCGTTGCCAACGTGCAGGATTGCTGCCTGTAATTCCGGCAACATCTGTTCCGATTTGTGCATTGGTCGTAAAAGCATGTCCTGCAATAATGTAATCTCCGGAAACAAATCCACTCACTTGCGTCATTCCCATTCCCATGCCAACAACTGTGGAAAATGCGGTATTACTGCCACTTGCAGAGGTTCCTATTCCACATACATTCCAGTCGAAATCACCATTGGCGGCATCATCTCCGGCGTACAAATCTCCGGTAGAAGGAGAGATGGCAATGTTGTATTTTGCAGAGAGGTAATTGTTGACGATCAATAATTCTGCTGCATTCAGTGCTTTTTCCCAAATGATAATTTCTCCGATGTATCCGTTAAAACGCGAAGAATTTGCACCTGCTCCTGTGTGCCCGAATAAAACACCGATGTGCAGATTTGATGCATAGTTTCCAATTGCACCGGAAGATTCCGTTCCATTGGCAACCTGAGTTGCAGTATTGAAAACCCTTACTTCATCTGTTGCAGGAGAGGCTCCATCCTGAAATACAAAAGATGAAATATAATTTGTACCGGTAGCGTAATTGGTTGCTGTTTCAAGTCTATTGTTGGTGGTTTCAATATCAAGGTAATTTCGAATTCCGGTTGCAGGAGAACCATCGTTGTAAAAAAACCATCCATAGGCATTTTGTGAACCCGGATTAAGCCTTTTGGAAAAAATTGCCCGGGGCGCCGTAATGGCGGTTCCTGCATTCATGTTGTACACCGCAAAAGCACTAAAACCCGAAGAACCATCGAGCGTTGCATTATCGGTAATGGTGAGGTAATCGTAATTGGTCTGATCGTTATCAAAAAGCAAGGCAGGCATTCCATTCGAAAAAGAGGAGACATACGTTGGCTGACGATTGGCTGTTCCCTGACTGGCATTGTTGGCATTTGTGCTTTGGTCGGTCCATGTTGAAACTGCCGCGCCATTGGTTGTGGTGGAAGTCCCGGCATCTGCCCTTAACCAAACCACCGTTGTTGTGGTATTTCCAACACCACCAGGGCCATCCTGTGCCAACAGGTGTCCGCAATGGAATACCATCAAAAAAAGAAATATAGGCCTCATGTTTTTCCGGTTCTTAGGCAATTTACAAAATAGCCGAGGAAACCGTACTAATACCTAGGTGTTTTTGGACGAATAACCTTTATTCTTCCATGAACTCAAGACCGGAAGAAATTTGCATAAAAAAACCCCGAACGTTTTGTCCGGGGTTTCCTTTTGAAATTCTTTTTTATTCCACCACCACTTTGCGCTGCTGCAACTCATCGTTGGAGGAAGCGATGATGGTATACGTGCCTTCGATAATGTTTCCATTTGGATCGTAAGCAATGATTTTGTCTTTGGTATAAATGAGAATCACTTTTGCATAATACTCATTTCCGGCTTTGTCTTTTACCACAACAAGTGTCTCTTCATTTCCAAAAGCAGAAGCACCAAGAAAAACAGGAGCATCTACAGGGGAACCTCCAGAAACTGCCGTAGGATCCATACCGCACTCGGGACGTTTAACGGTGATTTGATCGGAGACAATATACTCACCTGAAGTAAGTGTTTGTTTCAAACGGTAAAAAGAAGTACCGGGAAGTGGATCTTTATCGATTTCATAATACTCCAAAAGTGAAGTAGAATTTCCGGCAGCACTCACGCGCGCAACTTCAATGAAATTTACTCCGTCCGAAGAGCGTTCAATGGTGAAATAGGAAGAACCTACTTCTTGAACACTTTTCCAGGAAATGTCTACCTGATAACCGGTAGTCACGGCGTTGAAACCCGACAATACCACCGTACTCGTTTGAGTGGTTTGATTCCCCGAACCGGTGGAGCCAGCCATAACCGGAGCAGCACCAAAAAGGAGGAGGGAGGCTGCCAATAGAGTATATTTCATAACACGCTTATTCATTGTTCGTTTGCTTGGAGAAGCAATTTACCAAAACCGCGCCAAAAACCCAAACCGATTCAGGTGAAAAATTATTCGGGAAAATTAGGTCTTTGAATAAAAATACGGAGCATTCTAAACAAGCTAACTAGCTCATTTACAACAAACAAGATGTGAAAATGAAGTTTAAAGTATTAAAACTCCCTTTTTATTCAATAGGGGAATGTTCACAAAATTCTCTTGTTTGATCGTCTCCGGAAGGAAGATGAATTTTTTGTCGTACATCTTGCTGTCGAGAAAAAAACTCACCCAATATTCATTGTTCAGAAAGAAAACATCTTCAACAATGGGTTCAATTTTGACAAAGGATTGCGGATTGACTTTATCAAGAAAATGGCGCAATTCAGACGATGCACGTTTTTCATTTTCGATTTCTCCGTAACCTCGGGAAGAAACCAAAACACCTTCAATCTGACTCTGTTTTAAATTGATCAGATATACATTCCATTCTTCCTGATTCAATTCATTTCGTTCACTCACCACCGCAACGCCAATGTCTTTCATTACGGGAATTTCGATGTCTTTACGCATGTGTGTTGTTATTCAATTAAACGCTCAGCAATGTTCATGTAAGTGAAAATATCCAAAGGCTGATCGCCTTGCTTTTCACCACGTTTGTGTCCGGTGCGCACAATAATCAATTCTTTTTCGGGGATACAGATGACATACTGACCCAAAATTCCGCGCATGTAAAAACAAGGCATGTCCTTATGCTTCACCATCCACCAACAATAGCCGTATCGCTCATTGGGCTTGCCATCTTCATCCATTAAAGGAGCCGGTGTGAGCGATGTTTTCACCCACTCTTCCGGCACAATTTGAGTTCCGTTCCAATTGCCATGATGCATGTAGAGTTTTCCGAAACGTGCAAAATCACGACCTGTGCTGTACATGCAACAATACGCCTTTTCAGTTCCATCTTCATGATCTAAACTCCAATAGGCTGTGTTTTCCGCTCCGATTTTTTTCCAGATTTTTTCTTCAATGTATTTGGAAAGTTTCATCCCTGTGGCCTTTTCCACGACATATCCCAAAATCATTGTTGCACCACTTTGGTAATTGAAAATTTTTCCGGGTTCTCCACTGACCTCACATTCTAAAATCATTTCTTCGAGGTCGGTTCCGTAATAGGCTTCAGCATTGTGCGATAAAGGATTTCCCCCACTCTCGTTCCAATCCAATGCTGCGCTCATGGTAAGCAAATGAAAAATCGTCAACTCACTTCGTTTCCCTTCTTTGTATTCCGGAATAAAATCACTTACCGGCTGATCTACCGATTTTATTTTCCCTTCGGCAATGGCAATACCAACAGCGATAGACACCACCGATTTAGCCATGGAAAAAGAATTGGAAACCGTTTCGGGAGTAAAATCCTCGAAGTAATGTTCTAGCAGTAAAGAGTCTTTATGAAACACCAAAAAAGAGGTGGTCTTGTATTTTTCCAATGCTTTGATTTCTTCACCGGAAAGATTCACTTTTCCGAATTCACGGTGATAAGGCCATGGCTCCGGTTGTGCATGCCCGATTTCACGCGAATAGAAATAATCTTTATCGTGAATACCCGGTCCGGATTGACCCACCAAATAGGTATATCCTACAGCACGGTAGAGATAAAATCGTCCGGTGACCAGAATAAAAACATTGGCCAGAAGCAACACAATTCCAAGCACAATAAAAAGCCACTTGAAGACCTTTTTGAAAATATTTCCGGCTTTTTTCATGACCCCATTTTTACTGATGAAACGAAATCAAAATCGAAAATGTTAGCCAGATTTTGTTTTAATTTTTCTTTGACTTCTTCCAGGTCTACTTTTCGACCCAATTCTTGTTCAATGGACGTCACTTGTTTATCATCAATACCGCAAGGCACGATGTTTTTGAAGTAATTCAAATCGGTGTTGACGTTAAATCCAATGCCATGCATGGTTACCCAACGCGAGCATTTCACTCCCATGGCACAAATTTTTCGGGCACGCACCGGATCGTTGGGATCCAGCCAAACACCGGTAAATCCGGGATAGCTATCGCCTTTTAAACCGTATTCGCCAATCGTTAAAATGACGGCTTCTTCAAGATAGCGCAGGTATTTATGGATATCGGTAAAAAAATCATCGAGATCGAAGATGGGATAAGCGACCAATTGTCCGGGACCATGGTATGTGATATCACCTCCACGATTGATTTTATAAAACGTCGCTTCCTTCTGCGTTAAACCAACCGAATCAATCAGGAGATTGTCTTCCGATCCGCTTTTTCCGAGTGTGTATACATGCGGATGCTCGCAAAAAAGAAGGTAATGGTGAATGTCTTCTTTTTGTTCGGAAGGCAAATCACGATTGCGGACTTTTCGGTCGATGAGTTCCTGAAAAAGCTTTTCCTGATAATCCCAGGCTGCTTTGTAATCCATCAGACCGAGATCTTGAAAAAGTACTTTACGCATTTCAGAATTTGCTGAGTTCAGATTTCAGATGGTCGATGACTTTTACTTCGGTGGCATCTACACCACGTTCAACGGATAAGTACCAACTCACCCAATCGCCCAAATGAATTTGCCAGATGGCTTTTTCGATAACCGAATTTCCTTCCGACCAAGTTTCCATAAGGTTTGGAGTACATTTCAGGATGACTTCCTTATTGACTTCAAATCGTTTTTGGTTGCGTTCAAAATCGGCTTTATCGCGCAAATACAACACAGCCAAATCATGATCCTCAATGCGCCATCCTACCAACTCATTGTGGTTCATTTCCGGCACAACATGATGCCAACACAACATTTTCGAATTTTCATTGATTTGTTGTCTCCAACGAATGGCTATTCCTTCACGGTAGGTTGTGGCATACAATACCGGAATTTTTCCTTTTAAAAAGGCTGTAATTTTTTGTGCTTCTTCTTGGATGCGATGGAGGTTTTTTTCAATCAATTCAGCCGAAGAAGTAAGCTCCGGCAATGGATCATTGACAATACACCCGAAGGTATGCAAGACATGCAACACTTGCACCAAAGAATATCCCAAACAAGCCCTTGGAGGAAATCCTCCGGGAACAATAACCAGGTCGAAATTATTTTGACGTGCGATTTCAGCAATTTTTCCACCGGAAGTAATACACACTACTTTTGCTTTTCTTGAAATGGCAAGATCGAGTGCATTAATGGTTTCTTCGGTATTTCCCGAATAAGAAGAAGCAATGACCAAGGTGCGATCGCTTACCCAATCCGGAACAAAATACCCTTTGCTTACCACAATTGGAACGGGAGTCTGACGTGCTGCAATTTCTGCTGCAATCGTGCCTCCGATACCTGAACCGCCCAATCCGGTAATTAAAACATTCTGAATTTTATGCGCCGGAATATTGAGTACCGAATTTTCCGCAATGCTCACAGCCTCGCGCAATTGTCCGGGAAAATTTGCTATTAAATCTTTCATGTTGTAGGGTATTGAACTTTAAAAATAATAAAAAAAGCCCCGAGGCTTGCGCTTCGGGGCTTTAATATTTCGTTAGGTATGGCTTAGAATACCACTACTTTTTTCACGCTTTCGCTTACAGAGTTACGTAAACGCACGAAGTAAACACCGGTACCATGCTGGGTAACATCAAATGCATGGGCGTATTTTCCGGTAAAATCAGCAAGTGATTCGGTATAAACAACCTGACCGAGAGAATTGGTGATTTCTACAGTGTAATTATCTGTTTTAATCACTTCAAACATCAGGGTAAAGGCTCCGCTTGAAGGATTTGGATACACAACAAACAAATCAGCAGTAATCAATTCATCAATGGATACTCCAACCACATTGGCAGCAGCTGAAGCAGGAGAAGAACATCCGCTGGTGGTTACCACAACAGTGTAGTTACCATTTGCAGTTGCTGTGTAAGTCTGACTCGTAGCTCCCGGAATAATTACTCCATTGAGGTACCATTGATTTCCTGTTGCAGAGCTGGATGTAAGCACAAAACCATTTTGCGTAATTGTTGGCTGATTAGGCACAGCGTTGATGGTCATGGTAACCGCATTCGACGTAGCAGGAGAACCTGTTACACCGACAAGGTTAGAAGTCATCACACAAGTAAACTGATCACCATTTACAATCGAACTTGTAGTGTAGGTAGATGAAGTAGCTCCACCAATGTTTACACCATTTTTCTTCCATTGATATGTTGGTGTAGTTCCACCGTTGGTAGCAACAGCAGTAAAGGTTACAGACTGTCCTGAACATGCAGGATTTGGCGTTCCTGTAACACTTACAGAAGCAACAGCAGCAGGACCATTCGCTACATTGATATCATCAATGTAAAGGTTGTTTCCGTACTTGCTGGTTCCTTCAATTTTGATTACCACATTTTGACCCACATACGATGCAAGGCTAATGGTATCGGTATCCCAATCGGCAGCAACAGAAGGAGTAAAGGTGGTATTCAATGTTCCGCTTGTGGCAAGTTGCGTTCCTGTTTTGGTATACACTGCAGAACCGTAAGTTGCACCACAATCCGTAGAAACGTAAACACGCAATTCATCGTAATACGTTGCATTGTTGTAATACTTGTAAGCGCGTTTGAAAGTGAGGATTGGATTAGAAGCACCAACCAAAGAAAGTGGTCTGATGACCAAGGCGTCTGTTGGTCCACCGGACACATTGTAATTGAAATAATTGATACCTGCACAACCTGAGGCAGAACCTGTGTTTCCTGCAGCGGCACGACGCTCAAATCCTTTGGCACCATCGGTTCCCCAGGCAACTGCTCCCGCATCGGGATTCAATACAGTGATTCCGGATGGCGGGAATGTAGCTCCTTCGAAGTTTTGAGAATAAGGCAATGCAGCTCCGCTGGAAACTACGATATAAGCTGTTTTGGTTTCGGTATCGTTTCCTTGTGCATTGGTTGCAACAAGTGTCACATTATAGTTACCTGCAGCATTGAATTGTACTTGCGGATTCTGTGAAGTTGCACTTGTTCCTCCAACATAAGTTACCGTTGCAGGAGAAAAACTCCATGACCATGATGTTGGTGTATTGGAAGACAAATCTGTAAACGTTACGGTTGAACCAATACAAGGCGCAGTATTGTTTGCAGAAAAATCTGCTACCGGCGGCTGAGGTGAACATGGCGCATAAACACCGTTCAGAGTAGTTACTCCGGAGTTGGTAGGATCAAGGAAAGGTTGAATGTCGTTTCCGGTTGCCGGTACTGTGTTTGAGTTCCAGTTGAAGGACATTTTTCCGTAATAATCCGGAGAAGACGTTGCCGTACAATAAGAACCACCACCGGTCAATTGTCCGATGATTAATCCAGAGGAATTAAAAATTGGCGATCCGGAAGAACCACCTTCAGTAACTCCGTGACCGTTAGTAGTAGCGGTCCAAACTACACGCCAATGCGAACCGGTTACACCAGAGTTATTCCAATCATCCGAAACCAAAGTTCCGGTGAACGTAGAAATTTTCTTGATATCTCCCGAAGGATGATGTATACCTACACCACCTGTAGCTGCGGTAGTTGAACGACTCCAACCGTTGTAATATACATTGTAGTTCACAGGAATGGTTGGGGTAATTTCAACCAAATAAAAATCCGAACCATCATCTCCACCATTTCCACCTTGTGCTTTTTTGGTACAACCGGTTAAAACCTGATCGTCCAAAGTTCCGGCAGTAGAGGGATTGGTACAGGTAGGTGCCTCATAATTGAAATAAAACTGCCAAGAGTTCAAGTTTGCTGTAGTGGAATAAGATGGACTAGTTCCACCTCCACCGGCACAGTGGTCGGCTGTGAGTACATAACGCTTGCAATCTTGTGCAGTATTGTTGATCAAAGATCCTGAACACCATCCGGCTCCGGAAGGTCCCACTACTAAGATACGAACCACACCGCGTTTCTCATCTTGCCAGTTGGTACCTTCAGGAGAACAGTTGACATTCACCTGACAAGCATCTGACTCATTGATGCGCAATTGAGCTTCTTCTTCTCTTTCGCGACGTGTTTGGTAATCGCGGTAGATATGTCCAACACCGGAAATATCCAGTTGCGGTAATCCAACTACACCAACAGGTGCATGGTATTCAAGAATGGTTACATCACCATCGATGATACGTGTTGAAAATTCAGGATTGCTTGCAGGCGGGTTGGTTGTGCTGTTGAAAGCACCGGCCACATGCGACCAATCTTCGTTGTAAATAAACAAGCTTGATCCTTCAGGCAGGACGAAATGATCGTAAATCAAAAAGATACCAAGCGCTCCGGGAGAATGAATTTTCAATCTCCAAAGTTTGGATCCGTCTGCGAGTGTTTCCCATTGTCCGCTGTTTTGCGGATTCATGGTCGTTGGAAGGATTCGCGCAATGCGACGCAAGGTTCCGTTTTTTTCATCCACTCCATCTTCCAGGGCCACCTGATTCATATCGGGCGATCCAACATTAACTCCTTGCAAAGGGAGCAACGAAGAAGTTTTGGAGAAGCTCACCGGAGTCCCTCCCAGCGAATGCTGTGCCTGAGCGCCGAAGCTCAATCCCAACATAAGGGCAAGTGCCAGAAAGTAACGTTTTTTCATAGGCTTCAATTTCGTTTGTAGAGTTTGGTTTTTAGCGTGCTGAATTTAAGAAATGAATTTTTGCTAAACCAATTTAGCACGGAATAACTTGTTTAGGTTCTGTGCTTTAGACTTTGTTGTACCTACATGAGTTGGCTCATTTTCAAGGGTTTGACCTTTCCCTAATTTTTACCTTCAACATCCCTATATTTGCGCAAAATTTTTCACAACCATATGGTTCAGGAACTCACAGAACAAGAGGTGATTCGTCGCCAAAAACTTGAAGATATCCGTGCATTGGGTATCGACCCTTATCCCGCCGAAGAATTTCCGGTGAATGCTTATGCCCTAAACATCAAAGCCGAATTCGAAGCAGAAAAACCCGGGTTCGAAAACGTTGCACTTGCAGGTCGACTTATGAGTGTGCGCGACATGGGTAAAGCGTGTTTTGCTCAATTGATGGATGTGACCGGAAGAATTCAGGTGTATGTGCGCAGAGATGATATTTGTGCAGGTGAAGACAAATCGCTCTACGATACCTTATTTAAAAAGCTTCTTGATATTGGTGATTACATCGGCGTGAAAGGTTATGTGTTTAAAACCAAAACCGGCGAAACATCCATACATGTAAAGGAGCTTTTGTTGTTGTGCAAAACATTGCGTCCGCTTCCAATCGTAAAAACCGATGAAGAAGGAAATGTATTTGATGCATTTACCGATCCGGAAAAACGCCACCGCATGCGCTATGTTGACTTGGTGGTAAACGAAGGCGTAAAAGAAACCTTTATCAAACGCACCAAAGTTTTGACTTCTCTGCGAAACACATTTAATTCTCGTGGTTACATTGAAGTAGAAACTCCGGTATTGCAACCTATTGCAGGAGGTGCAGCTGCTCGTCCGTTTATTACGCACCACAATGCACTCGACATTCCGCTTTACTTGCGTATTGCAAACGAATTGTATCTGAAAAGATTAATTGTTGGTGGTTTTGAAGGTGTTTATGAATTCTCGAAAAACTTCCGCAACGAAGGCATCGACCGAACGCATAATCCGGAGTTCACAGCAATGGAAATTTACGTTGCTTACAAAGACTATAATTGGATGATGGACTTCACCGAAGAGATGATTGAAAAAGTTGCTCTGGATGTGAACGGCACAACCGAATTGCATGTAGGTGAACAAGCTATTTCTTTTAAACGTCCGTACCGCCGCATTACCATGTTTGATGCGATTAAAGAGCATACTGGTCATGATTTGTCGGACAAAACCGAAGATGAAATTCGCACCATTGCGAAGTCGTTGAAATTGGAAGTCGAAGACTCCATGGGTAAAGGCAAACTCATTGATGAAATTTTCGGCGAGTGTTGTGAACACCATTATATCCAACCGACATTCATTACAGATTATCCTGTTGAAATGTCGCCACTCACCAAAAAACACCGCAGCAAAGAAGGTTTGGTGGAACGTTTTGAATTGTACGTAAACGGAAAGGAAATTGCGAATGCTTATTCTGAGCTCAACGATCCTATCGACCAACGTGAACGTTTCGAAGAACAAATGCGCCTGGCAGAACGCGGGGATGATGAAGCCATGACCATCGATCACGATTTCCTTCGTGCGCTTGAATTTGGTATGCCGCCAACTGCAGGTTTGGGTATCGGCATTGACCGTTTAACCATGATGATGACAAATCAATCCAGCATACAGGAAGTATTGTTCTTCCCGCAAATGCGTCCCGAAAAATAAATCAATTGAACATAAAAAAAGCGATCGCGCCAAATGGTACGATCGCTTTTTTATTGCGTCATATTTCACTCTGCGATGAGCAGGAAATAATTTTTCTTTCCGCGTTGAAGCAATAAATATTTTCCATTGATCAAATCGGAAGACGAATAGTTTCGTTCAGGATCTGCTTTGTCTTTATTTACTGAAATACTGTTTTCATCCAACGCACGTTTGGCTTCGCTTTTCGATTTCAGAAAACCGCTTTTTTCACTCAACAAGGTAATGAGATCACAACCCGATGCTAAATCGGATATGGCTACCTTTCCTTGAGGAACTCCTTCGAACACACTCAGAAAATCTTCTTCGGATAATTTTTTCAAATTTTCGGAGGTTGCCTTTCCGAATAAAATTTGCGAGGCTTCTAAGGCCATTTCATAATCTGCCAAAGAATGCACACGAACGGTAATGTCTTTTGCAAGTTCTTTCTGAAGCTTACGCTCATGAGGCGCGGCGCGATGTTCTGCAATCAATGCTTCAATATCTTCTTTTTCTTTTATGGTAAAAATGCGAATGTAGTTTTCGGCATCGCTATCGGCTGCATTCAACCAGAACTGATAAAACTGATAAGCAGAAGTGCGCTTTTTATCCAACCAAATGTTACCACTTTCGGTTTTTCCGAATTTCGTTCCATCTGCTTTTTTAATCAGCGGTGTAGTTAATGCAAATGCCTCTCCTCCATCCATGCGACGAATCAGTTCGGTTCCTGTGGTGATGTTTCCCCACTGGTCTGAACCGCCCATTTGCAGCATAGCACCATTGTGTTTCCAGAGGTAATAAAAATCGTAACCCTGAACCAATTGGTAAGTGAATTCGGTAAAGGACATCCCTTCACGGTCTTCACCGGATATTCTTTTCTTGACCGAATCTTTGGCCATCATGTAATTCACGGTGATGTGTTTTCCGACATCACGGATGAATTCCAGAAAACCGAATTTTTTAAACCAATCGTAATTGTTGACAATCACCGCAGCATTATCGCCCGAAAAATCAAGAAACTTTTCGAGTTGTTTTTTCTGACAAGCCAGATTGTGTTGCAAGACTTCCTCGTTGAGTAAATTGCGTTCCTGACTCTTTCCCGAGGGATCGCCAACCATTCCGGTTGCACCTCCCACAAGTGCAATAGGTTGATGTCCGCAGCGCTGAAAATGCAATAGCGTCATCACCTGCACCAAATTCCCAACACCCAAAGAATCGGCAGTGGGGTCAAATCCAATGTATCCTTTTACCGGCTTTCCGGCATTGAGCAATTCGCGTGTTCCGGGCATGACATCCTGCAACATACCACGCCATTCGAGTTCTGCAATGAAATCCTTCATAATCTGAAATGTGCCGCAAAGTTAACTTTTTCCCACCTTAAATTGAGAGTCAATATCAGAAATGAAACCTTTGTCCCTAAAGTAAAAGGTGAAGGCTTATTGCTACATTTACACTTATGATTTTAGTCACCGGCGGTACTGGTCTTATAGGTGCGCACCTGCTTTTTGAATTATCTGCGGGCGAAGAAAAAATTCGCGCTTTAAAAAGACCTACTTCTTCATTGCAAAGCGTAAAAGAAATTTTTTCTTTTTACGATCCGGAAAATGCTGATGTAAGGTTTTCTAAAATAGAATGGGCAGATGGAACATTGGATGATGTATTTGCTTTGGAAGATGCTTTAATCGGTGTAGACAAAGTTTACCATTGCGCTGCACTTGTCAGTTTCGATGCGCGCGACAGGGATGCCTTAATGAAAATCAACGCTGAAGGAACAGCTAACTTGGTAAATGCTTGTTTGGATGCCGAAGTAAAAAAACTTTGTCATGTTAGTTCAACCGCAGCCATTGGTCGCACCAAAGAAAACGCCATCATCACCGAAAAAACCGTATGGAAAAACGCCCCTGAAAACACCTGGTACGCCATTTCAAAATACAATGCAGAACGGGAAGTTTGGAGAGGTGTTGAAGAAGGATTGCCTGCCGTAATTGTAAATCCTTGTGTGATTCTTGGTCCCGCAGATTGGAACACGGGCAGCTCTGCCATGTTTCGGAATGCTTATAAAGGAATGAAATTTTATACCGAAGGTGCCAACGCGGTTGTGGATGTGCGCGATGTTGTTCAATGCATGAAGACTTTAATGGAAAGCAATATTGAAGCAGAACGCTTTTTGATCATTGGTGAAAACATTTCGTTTCGAAACTTATTCGACAAAATTGCACTTGCTTTTGGAAAAAAACCTGCACGTTATAAGGCGGGAAAATTGCTCAGCGGTTTCGCATGGCGTTTGGAACGTATACGCACATTCATATTCGGAGGCAAATCACTACTCACCAAAGAAACAGCAAGAGCAGCACACCGCACACATGTTTATGATGCAGGAAAAATCAAGAAACAACTTGGAATCGATTTTCGCACTGCAGATGAAGCCATAAAGAATGCGGTGCGTTTTTTTAAAAAACAGTAATCAGCGTTTCGGACAAGAACCGCAACGTTTCCCCTTTTTAAATTTCTTACAACATTTCTTCTTCTTGGAAGACGCAAATAATTCAGCCAAAGGACATTCTCCTTCAAATTGCTGAACTGCTTGGGGTATGGGACGAACAATCACGCAGCAAAACAAAGGCTTTCTCAGTCGCGAGGCAATACCACAAAAAAGGTATTTGCAGGACCTTGGGATTTGTTGCCTTCCATCATAAACTGTTCAAATCCATTAAAATAAGGCGCGAATATCAGCAATGGATGTCAGCGTTTTAACTTTACGAAAATCGGCTTTCACCACCGGATTTGTTTCCAAACGCAGTTTTTCATAAGGTAATTTTTTCATGGACTGCTGATCGAACAATAAGATTTCCATATTCGGGCTCAAGGCCATCAAAAATCCTCCGGGCTCATCCATCAGAAAAAAGGCATCACGGTCTTTAGGCAAATATTTCACAATGCTTCTGCGTGAAGCGGAAACATAATACACATCGAGTTCAGTCATTGCCAAAGAGTCGCCTTCCAGCGATGGTTGAAGCGAAACACGGAACATGTTTTCTTCATTGAGGTAGCGGTTAAATCCATACACACCTAGACTATGAATTTTAACAGTTCTGAAAACTTCAGCCATTTGTGATAATCGGGCCTGATCTCCTTCTTTCATGCGTTTTGCACCGGCATATTTTTCCTTCCAGGTCTTGGGTGTTTGCGCAAACAAAGATTTAATCGGCATGATTGCCTGAATCTTGGAACGATGGACATGTCCGTTTTTGTCGTTGATTTCGATTTCATAAACATTGCCATCGAGTTGCGACAAAACACTTTCTGCTTTCGATGCCCAATCGGGAAAAGGAATTCCGGAAAGGTTCTTCCAAACCAGCATGGAGGCCATGTATTTATTACCATCGAAAAAAATGCTTTGGTAATTGTAAATGTTGGACCATGTCAATCCATATTCTTTAATCTTGTTTTTATAATCAGCATTGTTCCTGCTCTTTTCGATCAGTTTGCTATTGTCGTTGAGCATTACATCCAATGCCGCCATGTAGTTAAACGTGAAATAATCCGGACCAAGCGGAATTTGCATCACGCTGCCGTAATTTTTCCGACGCAACTTTTCTTTTTCTTTGTTTCGATCACCTGCATCATCGGAAATAAAATGCCAATTGCGCGCATTTTTTTCATCGAGGTAAAACAAATGGTAATCGGAACCGGGAACAGAACAGGCAAAGGTTACGGTAATGACTTTCCCTGAATCGAGAAATACTTCATGTATTCCTTGGTACATTCTGATTTCAAAAATTCCTGCTGTTTCAAACCAATGGTGAATTCCGGATGCATCATAATCCATTGGAATTCCGGATGCCCAAATAGTGGCAGCATCATGAAGCTCACGAAAACTAATGGTAACATCACCAACCACTTTTTTTCCGTCGGCAAAATGCATTACTTGGGGAGGAATCGAAATTCTTGTTCCGTTGGAATTGACAGTAAGAAACTCACCCCCAACAGAAGCGTTGCAAATTATGTCTTCAAATGCGGGGTCCAATGTGTCTACGGGAGGGATAACCAATGGCGCCAAGACCTTTTCCGTTTTTGTTTGTAAAGAATCCTTGGCTACATTATCCTGTGCAGGATTCTGATTTCCGCTGCAGCCAGCAAGCACCATCAGGCAGGAAATAAACAAAACAGATTTTCGCATAAACCAAATTATACTCCTTTGGGTAAAGTCATACTTAGTGCGTACGGAAATAATCCACAGCGACATCTGAATAAAGGTATTGATCGGCAGCCGGATAACGCGAACCATAAGGGAATGAAGGTATTCCGGCTCTTTTGCGCAGTGTATTTAAATCATGTCCAAACCCGGCATTGTACACAGCACAATAGCTTCTTAGCAATTCTTCCTCACCGGTAATCCGAAATAGTTGAAAATGTTTCCAAGCTGTTTCCAAAAAACAACAGAGGTAAACAAATTGCCATTTTTCATTTTTCAAACGTGCTAACCTGATTTTCCGAAAAGAAGATCCGCTACCGTTCAGGATCAGGAAACCATACTCCTCCTTAAGTGACTCATCAGATGAAACCAACCCCTCTAACGTCTCTACAAACGACGGTTTCATCTGAAAACAACCGATTGAAAAATCGGCCGACTTGCTACCTCCCTCTACGTAGAGCCACTCCAATGTATGTGTTTCCAAAAGATCACTGAATTGCGAATAGCGGATCAGTTCCGGAAATACCACTGCTTTCAAAAAACGTTTGTCGACTTTGAAATATGCAGATGCCTTTTCAAAATACGTGCCGTGATCTTTTACATACTTTTCAGCTTTGAGGTAATCATTTCCAAAAACCTTATTAAATGAGGGTTTGGAGAAGGCAACCGATGCTGAAACCAACAAAAGAAAAAGAATGCGACACACAACAGTGAACATATAACGCGGAGTATAAAATGTGGTTACAGCGATTTCAAAAATCAACATTATGTTCCGATAAAATTCTTCTACGCAAAAGATAATTTTAAGGCGTTTGATGTTTACAAAATCTTATTTGGTAAACCAGATAGCACCGAGGCACAATGAATCATTTCAAATCTGTATATGTATAGACCCTAAATACCAAATAGTCGAACAACCGGAAACTTGCCAAAGCGTGGCAGGTAATTGAAGAAGTTTTTAAAATATCCTTTTAGAAATAATCAAAGCGATTCCAGAAAACGAATCAATTGATTGCGTTGCGCAGCGCTAAGTTGCATGTAGGCCAATCGCGCATTTTCTGCTTCGCCGCCATGCCATAAAATGGCTTCTTGCAGATTTCTTGCTCGACCATCATGCAGGTAAAATGAATGTCCGTTTACAACCGGAATTAATCCAATACCCCAAAGCGGAGGTGTTCTCCATTCATTTCCAGAGGCCAGAAAATCGGGACGACCATCGGCAAGTGCAGGACCCATGTCGTGCAATAAAAGATCGGTATACGGACGAATGGTTTGGTTAGAAATCACGGCAATATCGGAAAGCCCTGTTTGCATTTTCGGCGTATGGCATTTGGCACATCCAATTTGCGTAAACAATTGTTTTCCGGAAAGCACATCAGGATCCGTCCAATTTCTTCGCGCAGGAACAGCTAAAGTTTTGGTGTACAAAACCACCTTTTCCAAATCAACCGTTGAAATTTCCGGCGTTCCTCCATTGGCGGCAGATTGACAATCCAGTTCTGCGCTCGTGCAATTTTCATTCGGAAATAAATCAGTTGTAATTCCCATATCACCCAAAAAAGCTCCTGCTGTTTGATGATACAAACTTGCTGTATTTGCTTTCCACCCATATCTTCCGAGCATTGTCTGTTGATGATGTGCATCCCAAACATAATTTGGTCGACCTGAAATCCCATCACCATCCGCATCAAATTCATCTGCTCTCGAAATCACATCACTCTCAGGAACATATTCCAATAATCCAAGTCCAATCATTTGCTGCGCAATTCTTGGAGAGTACATGATGTCGGAATGCGTTGTTCCATAGGCCAAAGCCTGATAAACATATTGCGGAACACGCAAACTATAAGGTTCACCATCCGGAAAATAACCGCTGAGTTCAACATACTGAATGTCGATGGCAACCTCTGGTGCAACACCCTGAATGGCATCGTCCTGAAATTGTCCACCATAATTCGGATCAGGTAATGGTTCTCCATGTACTCCATTTCCAGGGATACTTAAACGCACCAAAAAACCTGTTCCTAAATCGCCCAATTGGAATGGAGGTCTTCCTCTGCCATCTTGAAAATGACAACCACCGCATGCACGTGAATTAAACAATGGGCCTAATCCATCTCTTGCTGCAGTAGATGATGGTGCAGTAACCCAATTCTGATTGAAAAAAGATCTTCCTGTAAAAAAATCGAGTCCTTCTTGTGTTGTAAGTCCGGGCAATTGATGTCCAAATGCATTTGGTGTAGCATCAAAAACCGTTAAGGTTCCGCCAAGCAATTCTTCTCCTTCTTCCGCTTGCAATTCATCTGTTTCGGGCAAAACATCTTTTCTGCACGATTGAAAAACAAAAAGTAAACCTAAAACGAAATGAATTTTCTTCATGATGCTTACAAAACAATGGTATACCCCATTGCTGCAGCGAGTTGAACTATTAGATCTCCTTGCGATTGCAGGTGTGTAACGGCATCAAGCACAATGACACGCTCTGCAGGTAAAACAATGGCTTGATCGAAAGGTACATAAATGGAACCACATTTTGTATCGGCATCGCTAAGACTGGTCAATACCTGCGTATTCAGCGTGGGTGATAAAATTGCAGCCAAATCTTCGATGGAAGATCCGGTTACGAAAGAACCGTCAACTCTTTGGTATGTTCCAATGTACACATTATGAATTCCTTTTGCATTCAAAATGATGTCACGATGGGTGTTGTCGGAAAAACAAGAATGTTCATCTTCCTGATCTTGGTTATCATAGGCTACATACATGCGCTCTCCGGCCAATTCGTTTTTGGAAAGGATAGCCATACCCACCATCATTTTTCGAATGGCTTCGTTTTTATCCAATGCCAAAAATTCGCTTCGGTAATTTCCACTTGCAGAGGAAGACCATTCTTCTTTCAAATCAAATAAAAAGGCCACCAAAACATCGGAAGCAATGGAAAGGTATTGTGCTCTGCGCGCCTGATTTGCAGCGGTTCCGCCAGTGGTGTGGTAATCGGTATGCTGACGCAAACCTGCGTTGTTATCAGAGGTGTCTTGTCCCCACAATAAAAACTCAATGGCATGAAATCCAAGTGCGACATTTTCCTCTGCGCCACTTTGATTCAGCGACAACAAAAGCGATTCGGAGATGCTTGGATAAGCCGCGGTATTGTTGATGATTCCGGATGTGCTGTTTCCAATCACGTAATCAATGTATGCTTCATCTAAAGGCCAGCTGTTGAGGAAGGGTTCCGGACCATCACCATCATCAATTGCGCCACCGTAAAAACGATACACTTCTGTTTGTCCATAAGGTTCGCGTGCATCCAGCCATGCTTGTTTGGCATCGGCTAACGTCAAGGCAGAAGGAGAGGCGATGAACGCATCAATTTTCTTATCAAGAACAACTGCCAGATCATAACTATCCTCGTAAGATGCATAAACCATATCGGCATAATTGGATACAATTTCTGCTTTCAAGTTTGCATTTGGATCGCTTGTGTCAGTAGGGCTTTCCTCTTTGTCTTTCTTACAAGACAGCATCATACTTGATGCACACACAAATAGTAAAAAGTATTTTGTTTTGTTCATGGTTTCTCAAATTCGATGCAAATAGAATTCGAATTTCACGGCACCACAATACCTTAAAAATGGTATTTGATTGCAATGGCGTTTTCATTCACCTCAAAAAAAAATCCCCGACCTAAGCCGGGGACTTCTTCAACTTTAAAACAAAAATAAAATCAGAAAATGTGCGAAAGGCGCTCCTTAAAAAATATCCTTTGAGGATTTTCCTCAAAAGGACTTACAAACCTCTCAGAAGTTAGCGCGTAGGGAAATAATGAAGTTTCGACCGGCACCGGCAAGACCGGAACTATAAGGACGATATCGCTGATCGGTCATATTTTCAATTCCGCCACTAACAGAGAGTTGCTCTGTAAACTTGTACATCACCTTAAAATTCAAGGTGTACCACGAAGGCGACCAAAGATTTCCATCTTCGTCCTTCGCATATATCTCAGGTTTTCCTTTTTCTTCCTCAGGAAGATTTTCGAAGGTTACGGCACCGCTATACTGTGCATAAAACTGCAGGGTAACATTGTTTTTTGCATAAGACAAGCGCGAAACACCAAACCACGGTGCAGCATGACGAGAAGGACTAACTGTTGCATCGTCCAATTCCTCTTCACCTTTTTGCCAATTGAACTGTGATTGCAAACCAAATCCACTTGACAATTTAACTTCTAAGGCCAATTGAACACCATACACATTTGCTACTGCAGCATTTTGAATGGCTTGAACCTGACTAAGCGTACCGTCATACAGGATGCTATCTAAACCATTCAATTGAAAATCGCGACGCACCATTGCGTTTTGCAAAATGGTATAATAACCATTCACATCAAGCTTAACACTTTCACCAAATACCTTTGAAATTCCGAGATCGAAACTGTAAGCATACTCCGCTTCCAAATCCGGATTCGGTACAACAACCGAACCTGCTTCCGAATCGAAGACTTTACCAATGTCATCTACATTAGGCGAACGGAATGCAGTTGCGGCATTTGCAGTAATCACCCATTTTTCGGTTGGACGATACACAAAGCCAAGGCTTCCTGTTAAGGCTGAATTATTGATATCAGCTTTGGTATAAGGGAAAGGGTAAAAGGTGGTGTCAAATTCGCAATTCATGGAATATTGATTGAAACGAAGGCCTGCAGAAATTAGAAACTTTTCAGAAAC
>JBIKKU010000385.1:0-3045 GCA_044360245.1 Flavobacteriales bacterium
TTGTGGTGTTACAACTGTGCTTACCACTGCAGCCAACGACACCATCGATGCAGATAACGACCTCACCATTACCGACGGGAGCATCAGCGGAAAATTTGAATTGCAGAATAACCTCATCGTTAATGCCACAAGCGATGGAGGTTCAGGATACATTATCTTCAATGGAACAGGTGCACAAACTTATTCCGTTGCAGCTGCTGCACCACGCATTCCTCAAGTGGTGGTCAACAAAACTTCGGGCGATGTTACTCCTGCAGTTGGAACAACCGATTTTTCCGTACAAGGTTTTCACGAAATTCTTGGTGATTTTACTGCACCATCGGGCATGTTCAAAATCGGCGGAACATGGTCGAGCAATCAAACCATTCTCACACATGCTGCAGGAACATTTACACACAATAATGGTACCGTGCAATTCGATCCTTTTTCGAATTGTTATTGGGGAACATTTACGCTGGATGTCATTAATGCAACACATTTCAACAATGTCATCATTAACGCACAAGGAAATTGTGGTGTTACGACTGTTTTAGCAACTGCAGCCAACGACACCATCGATGCCGACAACGACCTCACCATTACCGACGGAAGCATCAGCGGGAAATTCGAGTTGCAGAACAACCTTATCGTCAACACCACAAGCGATGGAGGTTCGGGTTGGATTATTTTCAACGGAACTAGTGCACAAACCTATTCTGTTGCTGCATCTGCACCACGCATTCCTCAAGTGAAAATACTTAAATCGGCCGGAGCGGTAACTCCTGCTATTGGAACAACTGATTTTTCGGTTCAGGGATTCCATCAAATCACAGGCGATTTCACAGCGCCTAGCGGAAACTTCAGAATCGGTGGAACATGGTCGAGCAATCAAACCTTGCTTTCACATGCCGGAGGGGTGTTTACACATAACAATGCGACCACAATTTTTGATCCTTTCTCCAATTGCTTTTGGGGAACATATACCATCGACATTTTTCCTAGCACACAATTCAACCATTTCACCTTTGATGCATCAGGAAGTTGTGGAGTAACATCAAATGTTACCATCACTGCAGGTGATACGATTGATGTAACAGGAAACCTGATTTACACCAATGGAGCAATAAATACAGGATTTGTTGAAGCAGCAGGAAATGTTACGGTGCAATCGACATTTGATGGAGGAACAAGCGGATTGATTTTCGGAAGCGGCAATGCACAAAACTTTGATCTTACAGGAGGAACAGCATTGTTCAATGGCGATATTAAAGTCAGAAAAACAGCCAATGATGTAACACTGCTTTCTGCTTGTCAACTCGATGCTGCCAATCAGGATTTGTTTTTTGTGCAAGGAAGAATTTTCAGCACATCATCCAATCTGATGATTTTGGGCGACAATGTTGCAACATCGGGAGCAAGTGATTTGGGATATGTAGATGGTCCGCTAAGAAAAATTGGCAACGATGCCTTTACCTTCCCTATCGGAAAAAACAATTTCTACCGTCCTGCCAGCATAAGTGCACCTTCCAATACTGCGCACCATTTTACGGCAGAATATTTTCAGGTCGATCCAAATACTTCTTACGACGTCACCTTAAAAGATGCAACACTCGATCATATTTCCCGCTGCGAATATTGGATCATTGATCGCACCAACGGGGCTTCGAATGTGAATGTCCGTTTGAGCTGGCATCCTTCTACTTCTTGTGGTGTTACTGTACTGAGTGACCTAGCTGTTTCGCGTTGGGACGGTTCCATGTGGAAGGACCATGGAAATGGAGGAACTACAGGAAATACAACTTCCGGAACAGTTATAACTTCTGCCGCAGTTACATCCTTCAGTCCATTTACATTAGCATCCAGAACACTTGCCAATCCGCTTCCTATTGAATTGATTGCATTCGATGCCATTTGCAAAGTAGATGAAATACAACTCGATTGGTCAACCGCAAGCGAACAAGACAATGCCTTTTTTACGATTGAACGTTCAGTAAACGGAAATGATTTTGCTCCTGTTGCTCAAATTTCCGGCGCAGGCAATAGCAGCAGTTTGCTTCATTACTCCTACAATGATGCACCCAATAATGGCTCATCATTCTATTACCGATTGAAACAAACGGATCACAATGGCAACAGTTCTTATTCGGATGTTGTTTTTGTTTCTTGTAATTCGGAAGAATCCGGCTTCTCCATTTTCCCAAATCCAAATGCAGGAAATGAGATTTTCATCAAAACCGGAAATATTCAGGAAGAATCTGTTACGATTACCATCACCAATGCCATGGGACAAGTCGTTTTAACTAAAACGTTTAATCTATCCGGCACATTTTCAATTGATTTTTCAAACGCTTTGTCACCAGGACTTTACACAGTGCAAATGGTCAATGGTAGTCAATTGCAAACTCAAAATTTCATCGTGAGATAATCCGATTTTTAACAATATCTCCAAAGGCTTGTTGAACATTCAACAGGCCTTTTTTCTTATTTATTCAAAAAACAAGAATAGGGCACGTTTGTTCTATTAACGAAGATTGCACAAACGAAAAGCCAAATGAAAAAAAACCTGCTGCTCTTTATTTTTTCGGTATTTGGATTTGCTGCTTTTGCACAATACCAAATAGGTCACCGTACCATCACGTTTAACGATCCTTCCCGAACAGGAGGATACGGCTCCGGTGGAGGTCCGGGTAGACAAATTCAATGCGAAATTTATTACCCCTCCGCCACTGCAGGAAACAACACAAGTGTATCGCCAGGATCATTTCCGGTAATTGCATTCGGACATGGATTTGTAATGACATGGGATGCCTATACCAACGTATGGGAAAACCTGGTTCCAAAAGGATACATCATGGTCTTTCCAAGAACAGAAGGAAGTTTTAGTCCGAGTCACAACGACTTTGCGCTCGATCTAAACGTTTGCATCAGCAAAATGCAAAGCCTCAACAACGACAATACTTCTCCATTCTATCAGAAAGTCACCCAAAAAACTGCAATCATGGGACATTCCATGGGAGGTGGAGCAACTATTTTGGCCGCTTCAGGAAACACCAACATCACCACAAT
>JBIKKU010000387.1:0-3041 GCA_044360245.1 Flavobacteriales bacterium
ATATCATTTTGGAACATTATCCGGACGACCTCAACGCGCATTTTTACGGCGGCTTGTGTTATTTCAATCTCGGTAAATTTGAACGTGCTATTTCTTATCTCGACAAGTGCATCAACAATGCATTCAATACCTTTTCGGAAGAAGCGGAATGGTACAAAGCCAAATCACTCATCAAACTCAATCGGAAGGAAGATGCAAAAACCTTGTTGCAAAACATTGTGAATGCAAAAGGATTCTATGCGCGTCAGGCACAAACCATGCTTGCGGATTTATGAGTCCTGATGAAAATTGACCTCCTCCAATAGCGTGCTGTAATAATCGGCTCCTGTAAATTTGGATTTCAACCAAGAGAAAAAAGCAAGGGCTTTGGATTCCTCCGTAGATGGGGAATAAGAAAACAATTTCTGTTCTGCCAACTCCCGAAAATTTTGGTAATTCTGTTTGTAAGGATCCTTGAGGAAAAGTTTGATGAGCGATAGAAAATGTTTTGCGCGTGTATAGGTTTCCTGCGCAAAAAAGTGCTTGTATTGTTTTTCGAGTTTGCTTAAGATTTGCAGCGATTGCTCGGCATTTCCCAGTTCGTATTGCACAATCAGACGGATCATTTTGCTGCGGATCACCCATTCGGTTCCCATTTTCTTTTCGTAGAAATAATCCGAATGCTGATCCATTTCAATGAAAACACGGTTTGCTTTTTTGTAGAGCGCGCCGTTGAAATAATAAAAAGCCAGGTTTAATTTTAAATTCCATTCATCGTTCGGATTGAAAAAAGATCCCCGTTTCAGGATTTGTTTTTCAAGCAATGCAATAGCTTCTTCATTTTTTCCGCTTAAGCTAAGAATGGAACATTTTACGGAAAGACTTCGCGGAAGATAATTGCGTTCAAATTTCCCTCCTGTTTTTTTCAATTGTTCATCGAGTGCTTCGATATAGACCAAACATTCTTCAAATTTTCGGTTGTGAAACAAACAATGCGCAATCATATAAAGGAATTGAATCCGGATGATGTCCTTTTGCGCACTTTCTACTCCGGAATTTTCGAATTGTATAAATTTTTCTTTTACGAGTGGTTCGAAATTGCTCAGGTCACGCAAGGCAAGATAGGTGCTCCTTACAATTTCCATAAGTTGAATGAGGTGTTTGGGTCGGGTGCTTAACACTTCATGCAATTTGTATTGTTCAATGATGTCCTCCACAAATTTCGGAAAGGATGAAATTCCGGTTCCGGATTTTAATTCGTTAAGCTTTCTGCGAATATGTGCTGTGGCGATGATCAAACGTTCATCTTCTTCCTGTAATTTTTTACATGCTTCCATGCGTTGCAGAATTTCATCCAAAGCATAATCTCTTGAATGATGCGCGTGGTCAATCATGTTCATGTAAACCGTCAGCAACAAATCATAGCGGTCGTTTTGCAATGCCTGGTGTTCGGCTTTGCGCAGGTATTTCCATCCGTTTTCGGGCATGCCTTTTTCAAACAGATAGCGCGCAATGCTGAGCAATCCGGTAATCGATCCTGTATCGGTCGATTCATCGTTCAATTGACGCAGCACAATGTAATCCGCAAGATGTTTCATTAACCTTTTGCGAACGGAATGGTATGCATCCGTGCCTTTTCGCTTGGCTAATTTTTTTTGTGGTATTTCCGTTTGCGATAATTCATTGAACAATTGCAAATCCTTTCGCTGTTCATTGTGTTTCTGACGCAAAAGGAAATGGCGGAACTCCGTTTTTTCTTTTTCAGAAAAGGTCAGTAGAATATCTCGAATATGGTCCATTTTTAACGACCGTTTTTATTTAGTTAAATATAAGTAATTCAATTAGATATGTATTAAAGATTTAATAAATAAACATCCGTTTTCGATGAATTTGAGATTTCCGGATCCGGGAGGTCGACGTAGGTTTGCTTCAGAAAAACAGAAAAACCTTTTTTATGAAAACGAAATTTTTTGCCTTACTATTTTTCTTCTCCGGTGTACAAGCCTTCGCAGAAGATACTACCAAACCAACACTAGCTGTTATCAGTTTGGATGTGGTTGGACTGCCTCTGGATGATTTCTCAGCAGGAAATATTGCACGCAGAGAAATTGAAAAACTCGATCGCTATGATGTGTTTGATCGTTACGATGTGGCCTACCTCATCGAAAAAAACAAACTCAATACAGTGAATTGTTTCGGAAAAACCTGTCTGGTTGAGGCGGGGAAAGGCATCAATGCCGACAAAATGTTCTCCGGAACCATTGAGCGTTATACGGAGAAAATCATTTTCACTTTGCGCCTGATTGATGTCAAAAGCAATACCATCGAAAAAACCTATGTGCACGAATTCCTGAATTTACCGGAACGCATCGATGACATGACAGCAATTTCCGTGCGTGCTATGTTTGGATTCGATAACGATAAAGCGCTTGTGGATGGCCTAACCAAAGTAGCTACGTTCGACAGCAAGATCAATAGTCCCAATTCCGATCGCCTCCGTTTGGATGGTCCGCGCATGGGATTTACCGTGCTCACCGGCGAGAATGCATCCATTTTTCAAGCAAGTGAAAGCAATGGCGGATATGATGGATTTCCGGTAATGTTTCAATTCGGATACCAATTCGAAAGTCAATACCTCAATGCAGGAAACTTTCAGGCCTTGTTTGAATTTATTCCAATGATTACCGGCTTGGACCAAGGATTATTCATTCCTTCCATGACCATCATGCACGGTTTGCGCAGTAACAAAAGCGGATGGGAATTTGCATTCGGACCAACAGTTGCATTGACACACAAAGCACGTGGTTATTACGAACCCGATTTAGGATGGCAATTGGAATCGCAATGGTTGGATAGCACCGTAGTCAATCCTTACCCCATTGTAACCCGCATGGATAGTCGTGGTTCACTTGCTTTGACTTCCGGATTTGTGTTTGCTTTTGGTAAATCCATTCGCTCCGGAAAACTCAATATTCCTTTTAATGCCTATATCATTCCACAACGCGACGGATGGAGATTTGGATTGTCGTTTGGATTCAATGCAAAAGCAAGCAATAACTAAA
>JBIKKU010000388.1:0-3040 GCA_044360245.1 Flavobacteriales bacterium
GAAACACTCAGCATTCGCGCCATTTCTGATGCTGTCATTTCCATTCGCCGGAGTAAATTGCCCGACCCGAAAGTGTTGGGGAATGCCGGAAGTTTTTTCAAAAACCCCGAAATCACTCCCTTGCAAAAGGAAGCGCTTTTATCTGCATATCCCGATGCAGTGGTTTACCCTTTGCCCAATGGAAATTTTAAGGCTGCTGCGGGTTGGTTGATTGAAAAGGCTGGATGGAAAGGCAAACGCATCGAAGATTATGGCGTGCATACCTTGCAAGCTTTGGTTCTGGTAAATTACGGCGGGGCAAGCGGAAAACAAATTTGGACTCTCTCACAAAACATTGTAGACGACATTCAACAGCGTTTTGGAATTGTACTGGAACGGGAAGTGAATATCGTTTAGTCATTTCAGGTTTTCCACAAAAATCAAATTGATTTTCAGAGCTTTACTTTTAATTCAAAAGAATTTGTTGATTCATTTGGTCGAAAGCTAAACAGCATTTGTCCAATTTAGGAAAACTCAAAGTCCGTTAATGCGTAATTTCACATAGCATAACTAGTTAGAAACACCTAGGTAACATGGTTGGACTAGTTTTGCCAGCGAAACTTGCTATGAACCGGACTATGTCGAGGATCTTCCTTTGCTTATTGGCTTGTATTGCCTTGTTTCCTTCCAACGTGAAGGCACAAACAGGCAATTTGCAAAACCAATGGCTCCTTCACCGTCATGAACTTTCTTTTTCCGGAGGAGTAAGTAATTTTTTAGGTGATTTGGGAGGAAGAGATAGGATTGGGTCTGATTTTATTTACGACCTGGAAAAGACCTTATTCAAAACTTCCTTTGCCGTTGATTACCGTTATTACCTTGCCAAACATGTCATTCTTCGTCAATCCATTGCCTGGCATAAAGTAGCAGGAGACGACAAGCTAACTGCTGAAGCATTCCGTAACAACCGCAACCTGAATTTTCAGAGCAATATTTTCGAGTATGACATGATGATGGAATTTCAATTCATGTCCATGCGCGACCATGAACGTCATGGTTTAAAAAACCACAGCGGACGTCGCATCGGTTGGCGTTACCGTTCGATTGGAGGGTATTTTTTCGGAGGAATCGGAACTTTTTATTTCAATCCCACATCCACCTATTATGGAAGCAAAGTGAAGCTCCACGAAATGCATACCGAAGGACAAGGATTGCCGGATGGTCCCAAACAATACAAACGCATGAGTGTTTCAGTTCCTGTTGGTATGGGCTTCCGAATGGCCATTAACCGTCAGTGGTACATCACCCTCGAAGGATCTTACCGTTTTACCTTTACCGATTATATTGATGATGTAAGCGGGTATTATTACGACAACCAAGCCATTGCCGATAATTATGGAATCGCTGCGGCTTATATGGCAAATCCATCTTTGCAAAATGCAGAACTCATCGCTCGTAATGGATATGATCCCACCAATGCCGGATACCAACGTGGCGACCCAACGGATAAGGATGGATACATGACGGCCACCATCGGAGTACACTACCGGTTCCGCAACAAATACAATCCCTATGGCGGTTCTGTGAAGCGCAATAACCGACCTTATCAAGGGAAAAGAAGAATGGGGCGCATGCGTTTCTGATTTGTAAATGCTTGAATTTCATTCGGTTGCGATGAAATATTGCTTTTTGATTTTCTTTGTACATTGCGAACCCCAAATGGTTTTATTATGACACATTTTCTTGATTTCGAAAGACCCATTGAGGAATTGGTGAACCAACTCGAAGAGGCGAAAGCAATTGCGGAGAAATCGCAGGTGGACATGAGCAAGGCGATCAAAGAGCTTGAGCACCGCATTACCGAAACCCGTAAAAACATTTACAGCAATCTTAGTCCATGGCAGCGTGTACAAGTGTCGCGTCACCCCGACCGTCCTTACTCCCTTGCCTATATCAATTACATGACCAACAATACCTTTCAGGAACTACATGGCGACCGCAATGTACGTGATGATAAAGCGATTGTTGGAGGATTCGGAATGTTGGAAGGTCAGCCGGTGATGTTCATTGGTCACCAAAAGGGCATCAACCTCAAAATGCGTCAATACCGCAACTTTGGTATGGCCAATCCTGAAGGATACCGCAAAGCATTGCGATTGATGAGACTTGCCGAAAAATTCAATCGTCCCATTGTTACCTTGATCGACACTCCGGGTGCCTATCCTGGACTCGAAGCCGAGGAACGCGGACAAGGTGAGGCCATTGCGCGCAACATTTATGAAATGATGCGTTTGCGTGTGCCCGTGATTTGTATCATTCTCGGTGAAGGTGCATCAGGTGGTGCCTTGGGAATTGGTGTGGGCGACCGCGTATTGATGTTGCAGAATTCCTGGTATTCGGTAATTTCTCCCGAAAACTGTTCTACCATTTTGTGGAGAACCTGGGAGAAAAAAGAAATCGCAGCGAATGCTTTAAAACTCACAGCCGAAGACATGCTCAAAAACAAACTCATCGACGGAATTATTCCCGAGCCGGTGAGTGCGCATATCGATCCTATTGGAGCACACGAAAACGTGAAGAAAGAAATCATCAAGCAATTGGCGGTATTGAAAAAACTCAAAACCGATCAACTTCTTGCACAGCGTATCGATAAATTCTGTTCGATGGGTGTTTTCCGCGACATGTCGGAGCCGGAAGTACCTGCCAAAAAAGCGAGTAAACCTGCTAAAAAAGAAGCTCCTGCAAAAAACACAAAGGCTCAAAAAACTCAGCCAAAGAAAACCACAAAAGCTCCCGTAAAAAAGGCCAAACCGTCATCTAAGCGTTAATCAGGTTTTTGTCATTTAAGGAATAAAACTTTTTAGTTCTATTTTCGTAATCAAACTTTTTAAAGCGAAGATTTATGCAAACGCCAATGAGTAAAGAGCTTAGGGAGATAATTTCTAATCCCGGATCAGCCAGCAAAATAACCGAGCAAATTATTTTGAATGGCACAAATAAAGGGCAAGTTATCGAAGTAACGCTTCAAGGTAAAAAACTTAACCTGCGCCAAATTGGGTTT
>JBIKKU010000389.1:0-3035 GCA_044360245.1 Flavobacteriales bacterium
GGGTCCGTTGCGGTTACGGTGTAAGTGCCTGCAGCGCTTGTAGTGGCGGGGTTGGCAGCGTTTGACAATGATCCTCCATTCCAAACTAAATTATTTCCTGCACTGGTTGCGGAGAGTGTTGCGGTTGCATTAGTACAAGTAATGATATTCGATGCACTTGGAGCAGCAATCACAGGAAAAATAATACTATCAGGGATATTAGAATTAAATTGAACAGTACAAGAACTAGTTAGATCTGTCAGTAAAATAGTATGAACACCTGCCGTAAAATTTGAGACTTGAATTGGCAATGACTGATTTGTAGCCAAAACCCCTGAGTTCTCAGAAACTTCAAACGGACCCGAAATTCCTCCTACATCGGAAATAACCATAGACCCGAGAGAAATACAATTTTGAGCGGAAGTGGTGAATACCGGAATTGAAAGTGTTTGTGGACTTAATTGAAAAAACAGGGTATCTACAATGGAACAACCTGAGCGGATCTCTAACCAGTAATTCCCGGCACACAATCCCGTTAGGGAAACTGTAGTATCGTTTGTATTGGAAATAATTGTTCCAGTACTCCAATGGTAGGATAACTTACTTTCAGCACATTCAACTTCTACATTAATGCTTCCTGAACAATTGCAATTGATATCTTCTTGAATTGAGCTAGTATAAGTTGGATGCAGCGGAGAAAATTTTGACAAATGAGCATCTCCGGAACCTCCAAAAACCCCCTGAAAGTAAGCGCCGGCTCCCGGATTCATCAATGGATAAGCACTAACATCAGAAATAGCATTGCAATAAGAACCAGTCCATAAATTTCCATCAATATCTACATCAATGGCTGTTCGTAAATTATTGTATCCAAAACTAGCATCCCATAAAACACTACCGGGCTCATCAAACTTAACCATGAAATTTCTGGGATATCCGGGAGAAACCGCAATCGTATTGTCTTCAAAACCACAACTACTATTGGTAAGAGGGATTGGCCCATCAGCATTAACTATTACAAAAAACTCATCACAAGAATCTAGTTCAAGATTATCATAATAAAAAAGTTCTTCCGTGATGGCTCCGCCAAAATAGGTGCTCCAAAGCATAACACCTGTGCCTTGAAATCTTGAAATAAACAAATCAATTGTCCCACCAAAAGTATTTTGATTGTAAGCTCCGGGTAAGCTTTGCACAGGGAAATCAAGAGAATTGGTAGTGCCTACCAATAGGACGTCATCAAAACTATTGCACCTTACGGAAAATCCCTTTTCAGTTTTAGCTCCACCCACAAAGGTTGACCACAACAAATTTCCAGAAGCGTTGAATTTAATTAAGAAAGCTTTATCCAAATAAGTGGTAAATGTTGTAAAAGGAGGAAAAGGAATAGTAAAAGAAGTAGATCCAATTGCCGAAGAATTATACGCTCCGGGAAGATTCAAAAATGGGAAGTCAGGAGAGTTTGATTTCCCTGTAAAATAAATATTTCCGGCCCCATCAATATCCGATGACACTATTTCATCCGTATTTACACCTCCATAATAAGTGGATAAGACCATGGTGCCTGTTGGTGAAAACATTGATATAACGCCATCATCCAATCCATGATTGGTTCCTTGAAAATAGGAAACACCGGGGTCTAATGTTGGGTAATTGAGCGAACTTGTTTTTCCTCCAACAATTATTTCTCCTGTCGGTGACGAAGAAATTGAATTCAAATATTCATATCCGGAACCTCCCAGAAAAGTGGCCCAAAGCCTATTCCCATTGCTGTCAAACTTCAGCAAAAAACCGTCACTACCTCCTCCCAAACCCGACTGATTAAATGCCCCAGCAAGAGATTGCAAAGGAAAATTGGCAGATTCCGTTGTGCCTGTTACAAAAAGATTTCCACTAGCATCAAAACAAAGTGCACTTGCAAAATCACCAGAACTTCCACCATAACAAGTTGACCATAACAATTGACCATTTGGTGAGAACTTCGAAATAAATACATCTACGCCGCCACTCAGCGATTGATTGTACCCTCCTGATTGAAGAGGAAAATTTAGTGATCCTGAATAGCCCACAACAACCAATTCACCATTTGAATTTGATTGCATAGCATATATATTTTCTGAGCCACTACCACCTAAAAACGTTCCCCACTCTATTTGAGGATCTATGATAAAATCAGAATTCGAATTTGGCAGATAGCCGAAATAATCAAATCGCACCTCTGTTTTGTTCTGTATGAAATCAGATTTAATAAACCGTGTAAGAATTGGCTGATCATTTCCCTTTTGAAAGGAAACCGGAGCATTTTCCTTAAGAATGCCATTGGGTGTGGTTAAAACAATGTTTCCCTCATTATTAATAATGATTTCTTGTTCTGATTCAAATTCTAAAACAACATTTGATGGATCTGAACCAGGATGAACAATAAACTCATATTTCAATCCCTTAGGTGTGGTTCTCAAAACCCAGTCAATACCAGGATATACATTTTTTAATAGAACTTCCGAATACTGTTTACAAGAGTATGTCGATGCTGCATTGTAAAAAAAAAGATTGGCAGTATCTACATTAGCTACAGTAATACTGTCTTTATGAATTTCTGCATGTTTTAAATTCATTTTTGCCCAAGAAATTTGAACTAAATTATTCCGGCACGAAAAATCAGGAAGGCTCTCTGAGGACTTTTGAAATACATAAAACAATCCCTCATTGGTGAGGTAAATGGTTCCGGAAGGAAATGTGCAGTAATAATATACCCTTTTCAAAATGCCGTCAGACGGGAGATTCAGCTGTCCCGTGTTTTCAATAAAACCAGCTCTGACTGAAGAAGGAAAACAGAACAGAAAAAGACTTGCTATTAAGAAAAAAAACCTCATTTTATCAGTGTAACATTTCCTTTCAACATAAATTCTTCACCCGTTGCGCAGGTTACTTTGAGGTAGTAAACAAATACTGCAGCGTCGAGCGGTTTTCCGTTTTGTTTTCCATCCCAGCCTTCGCCCAGGCTTTGAGTCTCCCATACCAACTCGCCCCATTTGTTGTACATCTTCCATTCAATA
>JBIKKU010000067.1:0-11119 GCA_044360245.1 Flavobacteriales bacterium
ATCGGCAACATCGGGTGGCACATGGTCGGGTAACGGCATCATCGATTCCAATCTCGGAACATTCGATCCTTCTGCTGCAGGAGCAGGAACCCACACGATCACCTATACCATTAGTGGTTCTTGCGGTGCCAGCGACACGGAAACCATTACCGTAATTGCCAATCAGGAAGTGCAACTCAACGTGAGTGACACTGCACTTTGCATGGATGTTTTTGGAGCGAATTTAAGTGCGGTCAGCGGCGGAAATTGGAGTGGTACAAGTGTTACTGATTTTGGAAACGGCAATGGTTTTTTTGATGCGGTTTCACAAAGCGCAGGAACATATTATGCGGTATACACCATTTCAGGACAATGCGGTGATGCGGACTCCATTGCCATCACCCTTAATCCATTACCAAATGCAAGTTTCACCTATAACATCAATGGTCCGGGAATTGACTTTACCAATACGACTTCCGGAACAAATACTTACACATGGGTTTTCACCGAAAACGGAAATGATGTTTTCTCCAATGCCATTAACCCTTCCTATATTTATTTAAATCCCGCAAATGTTGTAGATGTCTGTCTTGAAGCTATAAACACCAACGGTTGCAGTGATGTTGTTTGTGAGCAAATTCAGCCAAGCAGTATTGATGAAACGTTTTTAAACGTGCTGATTTTTCCCAATCCTGCCCATGGAGAAAACATCACCATTCAAGGATTGGAAACAGAAGAAACTACGTTCATTTCTTTAAGCAACGCCATTGGACAAGTGGTTTTTTCGAAACGTTACAACTCGGTTTCTGAACGTCTCTTTATTCCAATTCAGGAATTGCCTTCGGGTACCTATTTCTTGAATATCCGATCGGGCGATCAAGTCGTGACCAAAAAAATCACCATTCTTTAATAAAATCCCGCCACGTGCGGGATTTTTTTTGAACTTGAAACGCATTTGGTTGTACAGCACATCATGAGAAAATTCTTTTGGCTATTTATTCTTTTTTCCATTTCTGCAAAAGCGCAAATCACTTGCGATGAAAGTCGATTCCAAAAAACGCCCAACTCATGGGTTTTTGGCACTTATACCATTCAGGTAAACACATCCAAACTAAACGACTCCTGCAATACTTATGTCAATGGTAAACCTTATCGACTTTCTTACTATTCAGACGGGATGCTTATGTATTCCTGCTCCTATGACATTTCCACCGGCAAAAAAAACAATGAATTCAAAAGGTATTTAAAAGGCAAACCTACTTATCCGAACGACACTTTGATCGGAGAATTAAAACAGTTTTATCCAAATGGAAAACTGCAATCGCATAACATCTACTACTACTCCACCGAATTCCCCAACACCCGATGGGTGCGTTCCATTCATTATCACTTGAACGAAAAAAAAAGGCATGTTGAGCACGATGTATATCCGCATGCACCCGACTCTTTAGCCAAAGCAAAACCAAACATTTACGATGCACTGGGATTTAGTACTTCCTCAGAAAAATGCGGGTGGCACGAGGATTATGACCAAGAAGGAAATTTATTGAAAAGGGAGTATTATAAACTTAATGGCGTGTACCCGGAAGGCATTTCTTCCAACCTCGAATTTTCGGAAAATTATTATGCCAACGGAAAATTACAGGAACGCGGAAATTATAAAAACGGTCAGAAAGACGGCAAATGGATAAGTTACCATTACTCCGGTGAAATAGCATCGGTGGAGCATTTCAAGTACGGGCAACATAGCGGCAGATCTTTTTGGTTCTCACCACAAGGTGATACCATTGGCTATAAATTTCAGAGCGGGATTGCCTATGAAGAAATGCAGTTTTACGGCAAAGGAAAACCGGCAAAAAAAAGAAGGGTAGATGAATACGGAAACGGATATGAACTTTGTTGGTATGAAAATGGAGTTTTGAAACATGATATTCAACTGCAAAACAACAGAGCCATTCCAAACGGATGCGGCACTTTTTGGCACCCTGATGGCACCATTCAGAAAAAATTTCCCTGCATTATTGAAAACAACGACACAACGTTTTTTGAGCGCTATCCTGATGGAAAACTAAAGGAACTCCGAATTGAAATACAGGGCGATAAAAACATCAGGACGACTTACTTCCCCGGAGAAAAAATTCAGGAAGAAAGCATCACTTATGCTTCAGGAGAAATAGCCTCAACACTAAAGCAGTTTAACGAAAAAGGTATTTGTGTTTTTGAAATGACTTTTTTTAGAGCACTCAACAGAAAAGAAATAAACCGTTTTGAAAACGGAACAACCAAATCTGAATTAAACTTCAATAAGGAGAATGTATTGGATGGAACATGCATAGGTTATTATGAAAACGGAAAAATTAAATTTCAAGGGAATTACAAAGAAGGATTACGCGATGGAGCATTCGAATACTTTGGTCCGACAGAAAACCTTATTTACAAAAACACCTACAATAAAGGAATTCCGGCCAATAAGCTCAATCCTCCTTTGATTAAAAAAAATGATTGTAAACCGAAAGGTTACGGCTTTGCTGTCTGCGATTCGCTTCAAAATGCATTTTACCCCATTGCCAAAAATCTTTTAAAGGGTGAATTTTCGAAAATGAATAAAACCAAATTGTTTTATTCCACCCAAGAGATTGACTCTATTGTCCAAATACTATCTGCAGTATATCATTTTTCCGGGAAATTATTCCCTACTAACCTCGGCCATTCCGAGCAAAAAACCGACCGAAGATCCTTGTACTTCACTCTATCCGGACTCTATCAACACGATGAAAAATCAGGAAAAATGATTCCCAACGAAAGCTACCTGAAACTAAAAAAAATCGCCGGAGAATTTAAAGTTGAACTTCTGGATTCCTGCGTGAAATCGGGAGGCTATTATTATGTGTTTGCGCATTCGGATGTTATTCCAAACTTGCTTTTGCTGAATGAAAAACTCCAAAAAGAAAATTTAAACGCATGGATTTACGATCATGAAACAGAAAAAATAGGTCTATACAGACAGACAGATGACCGTCTCTCTTGTTCTATTTTCCAAGGATTTCCACTAATCCAAATAAGCACTATAGAGCCCGGAAGTGCAGATTATTTAAGTTTTTCGGTTCTGGTTTATCCTGATGGCACCTGTGAATTTTTTCGTCATGAAGAGCCCATAAAACAACAGCCTCCAATGAAATGGGACCTCTACCGTGATTAAACGATTATTTCATATTGTCTTTGTTCTTCTGCTTTTCATCACGAAAAGTCATGCACAAGATTATGCGCAATACTCGAGAGGAGTCACACCATTTTTTACAAGCTATTTTGATTCCACCTACTCCAAAAAGCTGAGTGGAAAATATACCGAATCGAGTACGAACTTCAAAAAAACGACCATTCTTGAAAACGGAATAATTGTATACCAGGAAACTTTTTATGTTCCAACAGACCCCATTGGAGAGCAAGTAGTTCCTATAAATTTGAATACTCCTGTCTGGAAAAAAAACTACGTCTTCAAACGCTTCTCTAAAAAAGATCAGCAAGCCGATTCGCTCATTGCCATGATGACACAATATGGTTCGTCGGGTAATGTAAGCGAAAAAAAAATCTGGTTTTACAACAAAACAAATCGCCGTTGCCTTCGCACTGAAAAATTCAACGAAGCCGGAGGAATTACCGAACGCAGCTTCCATGCCTACCTCAGCTTTGAGGAAGCAAACCAACAAAAGAAACTGTTCAAAGAGGAGAATGTAGATTACGATGGATTCGTGAATCAATTGGTTCCTATTTATGCCATTACCCGTTTTTATCCTAACGGGATTCGAATCGATGAAACACCTTATCTATTTATTCCGGTTTATGATTCTCACAACGAACATTGGCGCATCAATGGAATACAGCGCTCATGGCGACAAGAGGATGGCACCTTGCTTAGGGAAGTAAATTATAAGAACGGAAAACTCCACGACACTAGTCGTTACTTTTTTCCAAACGGGAATTTGGAAGCCATTCAGATATTCGAAAACAATGAATACATAGGAAAATGGCTCGGATGGAACGAAAATGGAAACCTAATTCACGAACGCGTTTTCTTTGGCACTTCCGAAACCCGCAGTTTTCCGAATGAAAAAAGATGGTCAGATGATGGTCAGTTGATGTTCTCCCGCGAAATGAGCGACAGCTTGAATGGCATAGAAAAGGTTTTTTCCAAAGAAGGTCGATTGCTTTCTCGTCGCGAAATAAAATCAGGGAATAGAAACGCGCGTTTTGAAGAATGGAACGAATCAGGTCAGTTGCTGCATATTCAAACCGATCCAAAATTTTGCAAGGATACACTTTCTGCAAAATGGGACCATTCTGGCCAATTGACGGAGTTGGTGATTCAAAAAAAATCTCAAGACACGTTGAAACACCATCAACAATTTTGGAAATCCACCATGCTTATTGAAGACACCTATTCCGAAACCATTCGAATGGATCTGCTTATTAAGAGTAAAAAATATTTTGAAAACGGAACACCTAAAGAAACGCTTATTCGAAAAGTTGGTCCGAACCATCGTTACGAATATCAAAAAACCTGGAACGAAAACGGAAATCCCATTCGCGAGCAAACCCTTAACGATGTTGAGCTAGATTCTGTTTTTCAGTGTTGGTACTCCAATGGTCAAGCCCAAATTATTGCCTACTACACCAAAGGCATTCGTCATGGCCACTACCAACATTTCGACAGCACCGGAAAACTTCTTTTCCGCAATTCTTATACAAATGGTGTAGCGCAAAGCACTGCATTTATTGCGAAAGAGCTTTCTGAGCAAATATTCATTTCGGAGTCGCAACATGATTCCCTTGCTGCACTTGCCCGACAAGTCACCATCAATCTTTTGCAAACGGGAAAACACCCTTACCTGCAAAACACGAAGCAATTGTTTATTTCATCCGCACAAATCGACAGCCTTGCTTATCCTTTGGAACGTGCATTTCGGTTTATGCATCACCACAAAATTGCATTACCTCTTGCATGGGAAAAGAGCGAATATCAATTCCGGATTAGCGCTGCATTTTTTCACTTGGACAAAGAAGAACAAATTGAAATCCTGGATCGCTTTCAAAAAAAATGTATCCAACTTCAACTGAACATTTCTCCGAATGAATTCATTTACGAAAACATTTTAAACACCAAGAAAATCAAAATCTCCAACACGGAACTCATCCACATCGGGACATTGAAAATGCTGATGGAAAAAGAACAATTCTTTGAAATAAATTGGCAGCAAAAATCTTCTGTTGTGATTATTTCACCCAAGAGAGAAAGTCCTGCTGTAGAAATTCACCTCGCTATTCCCGGAAATTTTGGAGCTCAAATTTCGATGATGGTTTATCCCGATGGCGGTGTTGAATTCAAAAACCATATTCTTCCTGTGTTGCACTTTGGTCCTTTTCAGGAATAAAAAAAGCCGGACGCTTTCACATCCGGCAAAATCATTTTAGCATTTCCAATTATTGAATGGCACGCAGCAATGTTTTCATGCTGACCTTTTCATCAATAATAGATGCGAGTTTAGAAATTTCAACACGTTCCTGTTTCATGCTATCGCGTTCACGAATGGTAACGGTATTGTCTTCCAACGTTTGATGATCGATGGTAATGCAATACGGTGTTCCGAGAGCATCCTGACGACGGTAACGTTTTCCGATGGTATCCTTATCTTCATACATCACCTGATGATCGAACTTCAGTAAATTGAAAATCTCACGTCCTTTTTCAGGCAATCCATCTTTAGCCAACAAAGGGAAAATAGCAGCCTTAATCGGAGCAAGTGCCGGAGCAACACGCAATACAACGCGCTCTGAACCATCTTCCAATTTTTCTTCGTGGTAGGCATTGGACATCACTGCAAGGAACATGCGGTCTAATCCAATAGAAGTTTCAATGACATAAGGCACGTAATTCTGATTGAGTTCAGGATCGAAGAATTGCAATTTTTTTCCTGAATATTTTTCATGCGCACTCAAATCGAAATCGGTACGAGAGTGAATTCCTTCCAGTTCTTTAAAGCCCATCGGGAAATCGAATTCAATATCGCAAGCGGCATTCGCATAGTGTGCCAATTTGATATGGTCGTGAAAACGGTAATTCTGATCCCCCATACCAAGAGCCTTATGCCACTTGATGCGTGTTTCTTTCCAGTAATTGTACCATTCCATTTCGGTTCCGGGACGAACAAAAAACTGCATTTCCATTTGTTCGAATTCGCGCATACGGAAAATAAACTGTCGCGCTACAATTTCATTTCGAAATGCTTTTCCGGTTTGTGCAATTCCAAATGGAATTTTCATTCTTCCGGTTTTCTGCACATTGAGAAAGTTTACAAAAATTCCTTGAGCTGTTTCCGGACGAAGGTAAATGGTCGCGGATTCTCCCGCCACAGAGCCAAGTTCCGTGGAGAACATCAAATTGAACTGACGAACTTCGGTCCAGTTGCGTGTACCGGAAATCGGACAAACAATTTCCAAATCAAGAATGAGTTGACGCAATGCTTCGAGGTCATTGTCCTCCAAACATTTTTTCATGCGCGCTTCTACTTCCTGATTTTTTTCGCGGTAGCGTTTTACGTTTGGATTGGTTTCAAGAAACATGGCCTCTTCGAAAGATCCACCAAATTTCTTCTGTGCTTTTTCCACTTCCTTCTGGATTTTCTGGCGGTTCTTTTCCATGTAATCCTCAAGAAGGTGATCTGCGCGATAACGTTTTTTGGAATCTTTATTATCAATCAGCGGATCGTTGAAAGCATCAACATGTCCTGAGGCTTTCCATGTAGTTGGATGCATGAAAATTGCCGCATCAATCCCGACAATGTTCTCATGCATTTGCACCATGCTTTTCCACCAATACTGACGGATATTGTTTTTAAGTTCGGCCCCAAGCTGACCATAATCGTAGGTAGCTGAAAGTCCATCGTAAATTTCACTGCTTGGAAATACGAATCCATACTCCTTACAATGGGAGATGATCAGTTTCAATTTGTCTTCGTTCGTAGCACTCATAATGGCGGCAAAGGTAATATTTGAAAGGGAACGCGCCCTATAAAGGCCTTAGGATTTTGTTACCAAAATAGCACGAAATACAGCGGCATTACGACCAAATCCCCCATTTCACCCACGTAAAAACTTCCCAAAAACACTGTTGATTTTAGCCTTTCGGCCTGTTAATTTTTTCCTACTTTTGCCCAAAACCGTGAAAAATGGCTAAAACAGATCTTTATCAGGCTCCTGATTATTATCAATTGGATGAGCTTCTTACCGACGAGCACAAACTGGTTCGCGATGCTGCCCGTGCCTGGGTAAAAAAGGAAGTTTCCCCCATCATTGATGAGCATTACGAAAAAGCAACTTTTCCCAAACACCTTTTGAAAGGTTTAGCCGAAATCGGTGCGTTTGGTCCATATATCCCCGAAGAATACGGCGGTGCAGGTCTCGATCAGATTTCCTATGGTTTAATCATGCAAGAACTTGAGCGTTCAGACAGTGGTTTGCGTTCTACTGCTTCTGTGCAAAGTTCATTGGTGATGTACCCGATTTACAAATTCGGTAACGAAGAGCAACGCAAAAAATACCTTCCGAAACTTGCTTCAGGTGAATGGATGGGATGTTTCGGTTTGACCGAACCTGACCACGGTTCCAATCCCGGCGGTATGATTACCAACTTCAAAGACATGGGCGACCATTATCTTTTGAATGGTGCAAAAATGTGGATTTCAAATGCCCCATTTGCGCAAGTAGCAGTAGTTTGGGCAAAAAATGAAGAAGGTCGCATTCACGGATTAATCGTTGAACGTGGCATGGAAGGATTTACAACTCCTGAAATGCACGGTAAATGGAGCTTACGCGCTTCAGCAACCGGCGAATTGATTTTTAACAACGTTAAAGTTCCGAAAGAAAATCTCCTTCCCAATAAATCAGGTTTAGGCGCTCCATTGCAATGCCTGGATTCTGCGCGCTACGGTATTGCCTGGGGAGCGATAGGTGCTGCGATGGATTGTTATGATTCTGCATTGCGTTATTCACTTGAACGTACGCAATTCGATGTGCCCATTGCTGCATTTCAATTGACGCAAAAGAAACTTGCCGAAATGCTTACTGAAATCACCAAAGCTCAATTGTTGACTTGGAGATTGGGCGTATTGCGCAATGAAGGTAGTGCCACTACAGCGCAAATTTCCATGGCCAAACGCAACAACGTAAACATGGCGATTCAAATAGCCCGCGAAGCACGTCAGATTCACGGTGCAATGGGTATCACCAGTGAATATTCCATTATGCGTCACATGATGAACCTCGAGTCGGTAATTACCTACGAAGGAACGCATGATATTCATTTGCTCATCACCGGTGCAGATGTAACCGGAATTCCTGCATTTAAAACTGCTCCGCTGCAGAAAAAATAATTTCCGCTGACGGAAATACAATACTTAACCCTTCTGTGACTTATTGGTTGCAGAAGGGTTTTTTATTTTACTCAAGTTCATTACCTTATTACTCCAATTCTCAACTCCTTTGTTCAAGGCCTTTTATTTTCCGATAATCTTTTTTTTGGTGTTTTTCACCTCAACGGAAATCACTCATGCGCAAAACACAGATTCGCTGCGGGGCTTGTTAAATAAGGATTTGCAAGACACTGTTAGGATCAATGTATTGCTCGACCTCTCCGAATTCGAGGGCGGTGAACATCCGGATGAAGCCATCGCATGGACAAAAGAAGCTTTGCAATTGTCGATGTTATTGGACAAAGAACGATTCTACGCACGAAGACATCGTTTCATTGCAAGAAGTTATGCATTGATGGGTCAAGTGGAATATTATCTAGCAGAAAATGTAAGCGGGATTCAACATTTTAAGCAAGCCACTTATCACGCAAAACTTTCGGGGGACATTACACTAACTTATAACATCACCGCAAATTTAGGCATCTTACTCAGCGAAGCAGGGGCTTATGATGAAGCCTTAAAATGTTACCAAAGCACTTTGGATCATTACCGAAGCATTCGTGATTCTTCGGGGATGGCAAGCGTGTACATCAACATGGGGAGAATTTTTAAAATCACCGGCGATTACAAAACTGCAAAAGGGTATTACGAAAAAGGAATTCGCTTGTCGAAATTGCTGGGCAATACAGATTATGTAGCATATGGCAATAACAATTTAGGCATTGTCTACCTCAAAGAAGGAAAAGAAATTCGGAAAGCCTTGCATTATTTTTTGGAAGCTTTAAAAATTGAAATGGCTTCGGGTGACAGTTTGCCTATGACCAATGCCATGACAAATATTGGCAATGCGTATGAAGAATTAGGAATGCTCGACAGTGCCGAATTCTGGCAATTGAAAAGTTTGGATTTACGCGAAATCCTGAAAGATAAACAGGGAATTTCTGCCAATCTCGTCAACCTATCGCATCTATACCTGAAACGAAAAGAATATAACAAAGCTCTATCCTATGGCGAGAAAGGATTAAACATTGCTTTGGAAATGGAATTGCCGGAATATGAATTCAATGCACACCTCAACATTGCCAATGCGCTTCATGCCCTGGGAAAAAGCAAGGAAGCGTTTGAACACCTGGAAACATACATTGCCATAAAAGATTCGGTTCAATCGGATGAAGATTTGCGAAAGCTTACGGAAATGAATGTCAGTTACCAATACGAAAGACAACAATTATCCGATAGTCTGGCGCGCGTCGAAAAAGAAAAAATTCGCGAACTGCAACATGAAGAAGAATTACACAGGCGCTCCATTATGCTTTACAGTGGATTGTTGATTGTTGCTTTGTTGTTTGTATTGATTTTATTTCTTGTGCGTGGAATTCGACTAAAACAAAAACACAATGTTCTTTTGGCGGGGAAAAATGAATTGATTCAACAACAAAAATCACAAGTTGAAGAACAAAAATCTTTGATTGAAGAAAAAAACAGAGAAGTCACCGATTCCATTCTATACGCCAAACGATTGCAACAAGCCATTCTTCCGCCGGCAGAAAACATCCGGTATTATTTTCCAAAATCGTTTTTACTTTATTTACCAAAAGATATCGTTGCAGGTGATTTTTATTTTTTCGAAACCTGCGTAGACAAAATCATAATAGGTGTGGCCGATTGCACGGGACATGGCGTTCCGGGGGCATTGGTGAGCGTGGTTTGTTCGAATGCGCTATCTAGAATAGTTCGAGAAAACCGAATTACCGATCCCGGGAAAATCCTCGATGAAGCAAGAATACTGATTGTAGACACCTTTTCGAAAAGCCTGGAGCAAGTGCGCGATGGCATGGACATCTCCCTGCTCTCCATCGATTTAAAAACACATCAGGCTTCGTGGGCCGGAGCGAACAATCCCCTATGGATACAAAGGCAAAACGGACAATGGGAAGAACTTTCTCCGGACAAACAACCTGTTGGCTTGTATGAATTTCAAACACCTTTTACAACACATCAATTCCCTATCGAAAAAGGCGATCGATTGTATTTATTCTCCGATGGATATTCGGATCAGTTTGGTGGCGAATCCGGAAAAAAAATGAAGCCCTCGGGTTTGAGAAATTGTTTGCAATCAACGCGCGATTCCGGAATTCACGAAACTGAGAAATCCCTGCAAAACCAATTCACACAATGGAAAGGTGTATTGGAACAAATTGATGATGTGTGTGTGCTAGGTCTTGAAATTCCCTGATTAATCCAGCGGAAAATTCAAAGTAAAAATGGTTCCGTCACGCTTTTCAAACTGACATTCTCCGTCAACTTGCTCACTCAGTGAATAAATCAGCATCATACCCATGGTATCACTTTCACTGTAATCTGTCTGTTGAATTCCTGTTCCATTATCGGAAATCACCAATCGACATTTACCATTTTCAGAATGTTGCAGTTCAATGTGCAATTTTAAATCCTCCTGAAGATTTTTGAATCCATGTTTGAAGGCATTGGTAATGACTTCATTTACGATCAGTCCAATCGGTATGGCCTTATTGATATTCACCCTACACGTCTCCAATTTCTTGCTCACTTGCACCGAGCGCGCCTGAGGAAAGGATCCGATAACCTCATCACACAACTCGCTTAAATATTCATGTAAATCAATTTGTACAAACGATTTGGTATTGTAAATGCGT
>JBIKKU010000390.1:0-3026 GCA_044360245.1 Flavobacteriales bacterium
GGAATTGCAGTTTGTGCAAGAACGAAGGATGGAATCATCACGATGATGCCGGTCCAAATAAGATTTTTTATCATGGCTTTGTTTTTAAAAAGAAACAAAGGCGCGCCATTTGAGAGTAGGACGCTCGAGGTACAAAGGATGTTACAGGAGCAATGAAAATTTTTTTCCGTGATGGAATTCGCTCATTGAAAACCGAAATGCGCTCAAAGAATTTACGCTCGCCGTCTAAAGGTCTAAAGTCCTTTGTCCTGAAGTCTTCCGTCTCAAGTCTTTTGTCTTTTGTCTTCAGTCTTTCCGTCTTCCGTCCCTCCCGTCGTCTACCGCTTTTTTTTATTCCACCAATACAAAGGCAGCCCAATAATAAGGGTCGTATTTTGCACGCATCATTTTTTGAGCGGACTGAAAAGCTTTGGAAATGTTTTTGCTTTTGAGCAGCGACTTGTAAAACAGAATCATGAATTCGGAAGTTTCCTTGTCGGGCACTTGCCACAAACTGATGATCATCGATTGTACTCCGGCGAGTTTAAATGCACGCTGCAAACCATAAACACCTTCGCTTCCTTTAATATCGCCGAGTCCTGTTTCGCAAGCCGATAGCACCAGCAAACGAACGGCATGTAAATCGAGTGTAGAAATTTCCAAGGCCGTTAGCACACCGTCTTCTTTGTCGGACAAGGTATCTATTCCCCAAACTTGATTGGCGTTGGCCAATACCAATCCTGAACGCATCAATGGATTTGGATTGATCAAAAAGCGTGTTCTTCCTTCGGATGAATTACCACGGAAAGCAATTTCTTTTTCAATCGATCTTGAGTTTTGTTCATCCCGGTAACGCGCTTGTGGATCGGGAAAAAAGAATCCGTGTGTTGCCAGATGTAAAATGTTAGCGCTTGTGCTGTTTGTTTTAAAATCTTCTTCTGTGGCCTGAAGTCCGGAAAAATGTTTCACCGAAAATTTTTGTTTTTCCAACATCTTCGCGATCGCAACAGCTTCCTGTTCTGTGCCGGGTAAGTAATTCCAGATTTCTTGTCCCTTTGCTTTTCCGTAATCGATGCCACCGTAAACATGTGCATTTGCTTTCCCTGAAAATGGGGTGGGATTTTGCAAAAGGCTTTGCGTGTTGTTAAGGCAATTCAGTTGATAGACGTCGGATAAATAGTTGCCTTCTTTGTTTTGAATGGCCGCAAAGGATAGTTTATGCAACCAACCATCGGGAGAATAATAAACGGTGGAAATGCCTTTTAAATGCGGATCAATTGCTTCCCAAATCAGTGCATACAAAGCGGTATTGCTTTTGTTTTTGGTACCATACATCAGCGGAACAGCAGAAGTAGAATTTGTGCCTGCTGTTTTTATGAGTTCAAGCAATTGTTTTCCGCCGCAAAGTTGAACCAGTTGTGGTTGTGTCATTCCTTTGCGAATCACAATGGCTGCGTACTGGTCGAAATCATTGTCGATGTAACGATCGCGGTAGGCAATGAATTCAACTGCTGCTTCATTGCTTTTCAAATGTTGTTGAACCTCGCTCCAACTGTTTTCATTGATGCTCCAAAACTTTCCGAATTCAGAAGAAGAGCCAATCATTTTCTTTTCAAGCGTGTTTGCCTCTGCTTCCAGGGCTTCGGTGTTTTCGTTGTTGCTGTATAGATCTGCAATGCGGTTGCGGATGTCCATCCATTCTTTGTACCATTTTTTCAGTTCTTCATTGTCCGATGCAATGATGCGCTTTTGCATGGCGCTTGTCGATCGCAAGAGCATTCCTTTGTTTCTTACAACCAAGGCATACGTTTTTTCGTTGAGACCGGCTTGTTGTCCGTTTCGGCTGAGGCTGAACGAATAAAAAGCAGCGTATTCGGCCAACACCATTTCGAATAAATATTCGCGTTCTTTTTCCGAGAGGATGGGGAAATTGATTTCAAGCAAACGTTCGTTGATGGCTAATGCTTCGCGCAAATAGGTTTCTGCTTCTTTCCAGTTTTCGGTTTTTCGGTAAGCATGGTATAATCCTTCGCAGGCATCGCGTGTGGCAACGGGGGCCTTAAGTTCCCGGGCGATTTGCAGTGATTTTAAATTCCATTCGATGGAGGCCTCTACTTTATCGAGCTTGAAATACAATACCGCCAAACTGTTGTAGATGGAGGCCATATTGGTTTTGTCTTTTTTGTTTTCGCGTAGCTTCAAACATTTTTCATAATGCGCTAAAGCGGTTTGATAATCGAGATTCGACTCGGCAATCATTCCCAAATTTCGATAGGCACTGGCTTGTGCATCTTCATCTTGCAATTCAATAAAAACCTCAAGTGCTTTTTTATTCGCTTCTTCCGCTTGTTTCCATTTGTGTTGATAGATGTAGGCGGCACCCATATTGATATAGCTGTTGGCGAGCGACATTTTCTGACGTTTGCCGCTTTTGTCACCCATGATTTTCATGACTTCATAAGTATAGGTCATGGTTTCTGCGTAACATTTTAAAGCCTGTTCATGATCGCCCATGTTGCGGTACAAATTCCCCATGTTTCCCCTTGATGCAGCTTTACCGGAAAGACCTTTCAAATGGGTGAGGGAATCTTTGGATTGTGTCATCTCATCGTAAATCCGAAAACTCATTTCGTTTAATTCGATGGCCTTGGGATAATTTCCGAGTGTTTTCATGGCCACGGCTTGAATCGACAATCCGTTGGTAACCACAAAAGGAAGTTGTTGTTGTTTTCCGAGTTCTACAATTTGTTTTCCGAAAAAAATGGCGCTATCCGGAATCGTGTACATGTAAACATCCCAAGCAAGGTAATCCAGCGTACTGATTTTATCATCAAACGTGGTCGCCGTATTGTTCAACACTTTTAAAAGTGAGTCGATTTGTTGTGGTGTTTGCGCAATGGTGTTTTTTGATTCAAAGCACAAAAATGAAATGAGCAAGAAGAGGAATACGATACGATGCACCGGAAAAGAGTTTGCATAAATATAGATGGAAATCTGCTTAGGTCATGCCTCAACAATGTATTGTTTTGCCAAAGCAAATAAGATGG
>JBIKKU010000391.1:0-3018 GCA_044360245.1 Flavobacteriales bacterium
CGCAGTCTCCCGATTATGTGGTTCCTGCAACATCCATGTTAATTCAACATCGTTTGGGTTTACCGAATACTGTTGCCGCATTTGATGTCAATTTAGGTTGCTCAGGGTATATATATGGATTAAACATCGCAACATCAATGCTACAAAATGGAGGTTTTCGCAAAGCCCTATTGATGGCAGGTGATCGCACCACTGATTCCCAAAACTACCGCGATAAAACATCTTATCCGATTTTTGGAGATGCAGGAACAGTGACGCTATTGGAATATACAGGAGATAATTCCGATGTTTTTTATTTCGATTTGCATTCGGATGGTAGCCGATATGATGCAATACATATTCCTCATGGAGGCACACGAATTCCATTTTCAACCTTATCAGAAGTTGAAGAGGAATTTGAACCCGGAGTTATTCGTTCCAAACGAAATTTGCACATGGATGGAATGGGGGTATTTAATTTTTCTTTAGATGCACCTCCCCAAAGCGCGCTCTCTGTTTCGCGCTTGGCCGGATTTCAGCCTTCAGAATTTGATTGGGTGATTTTGCATCAAGCCAATAAATTGATAAATGAAACAATTCGCAAAAAGTTAAAGGTGTTACCGGAAAGGTGCCCATCTACCTTAGCAGAATTTGGGAATACCAGTTCTGCTTCTATTCCAATAACACTTACTCAGCGCGTTGCACATCAGCATAGGATAGATGGTAATATGTTGTTGTCTGGATTTGGTGTTGGTTTGTCTTGGGGAAGTTGTGTTCACCGGTTTAAAGAAGTAAAAACAACCAATTTATCGGAATTATGACTCATCCATTTATTTTATCAGGGAAGAAGATTGCCGTTACGGGTGCAACATCTCCTATTGGTGAATCCATTTGCCGGCAAATAGTGTTGATGGGTGGTGAGGTAATTGCAATAGGTAGAAATCAGGAGAAATTAAATCAACTGTTCCAAAATCTGGGCGAACCCTCTGGTCTAAGTTTAGTTTTGCATGATTTTTCCAATCAGGATTCCGGTAATTCGCTTATTGAAGCATTGCCTGTTTTAGACGGATTTGTTTCCGGGGCAGCATTATTACGTCCTAAACCAGTTCGTTTCATAAATGAGACCGATTTTGAGGAGGTGTTTAAATTAAATTTTTGGGCACCGGTTAAAACAATTTCCTCTCTTCTTGCAGCCAAAAAAATTGCTCACGATTGTTCCTTTGTCTTTATATCCTCCGTATCTGCTAATCATCCTTATATTGGAGGATTACTTTATACAGCTGCAAAAGCGGCTTTGGATAACTTCTCAAAAGTATTGGTGCTTGAAGGAAAACACATGCGCCTTCGTTCAAACTCTATTCTGCCGGCAATGGTAAAGTCCGGAATGTTCGACCAATCTGAACAATTTGTTGGAAAGGATTTACTGGATGAACATTTAAAAGCCTATCCTCTAGGCCCTGGAAATCCTGAAGATGTAGCAAATGCTGCAGTTTTTTTGCTCTCCGGTGCTTCGAGATGGATTTCAGGAACCAGTTTAGTCCTTGATGGTGGTTTAACTATGTACCCTTGATTATGCAAGCTTTAATAAGTATTGTTATTCCGGTTTATCAATCAGAGAAAACGCTCCATGAACTTTTGCATCGATTGGCATCTATTCGGGAGAAATGCAACCTGGAACTAATTCTTGTGGATGATGGAAGTAAGGATCGTTCTTGGGAAGTTATTTCTTTATTAAAAACTGAATATTCATTTTTATCTGCGATTCGTCTTTCAAGGAACTATGGTCAGCACAATGCCATCCTATGTGGTATGAATTTATCAAAAGGCGAGTATGTTGTTACTATTGACGATGATTTGCAATTTGCTCCCGAAGATATTCCAGTCCTAATAGATTGTATATCCTCCAATCCTTATGATTTGGTATATGGCATGCCTACTCAACGAAAAGATTCTACGGTGAGAAGTTTGGGTTCACGTTATCTCAATTTTACAAGTTATGGCAATTCCGAAAATCAGCGAGGTGGATCTTCTTTTCGTATTCTGAAACGTTCGCTGGTCGAAAAGGTATTGTCGCGAAACATGCACACTGGAGTTTTTTTGGATTCAGTTTTTCAATGGTATACAACTGCAATTGGACATTGTCAAGTTAGCCATTCCCCTAGAAAAGTAGGCAAGTCAGGATATACCTTCCCAAAACTTGTTTCATTGTATTTTTCCATCGTTGTCAATCATTCTGCAGCACCTTTAAAGGCCATGATTTGGTTGGGAATTTTAGGTGCATTTTTTTCTTTTGTGCTATCCGCAGTTTTTATTTACCGCAGACTTATTCATGATGTTCCCGTAGGATTTACTGCTACCATAGTTGCCATTTTGTTTACTGCTAGTTTAATTTTACTCTCACTAGGAGTTATCGGTATGTATATATTTCGGATTCATCAAATGCTTTTGAATAAACCTGTTTATGAAATCAGGGAGGTACTAAAGTGAGAATCCGTAAGTATGGACTGGAATTAAAACGTCTCCAAAGAAATGATTTGGAGGAAGTGCGCTTAAATAGAAATTCCCCTCATATCCGTATGCGTATGGAATTTCAAGAAGAAATAACGCCAAAAATGCAATTGGAATGGTTCGAAAAAATTGACACCATTTACAATAATTACTTCGTTATTTCAATCGATGGAAAGAAAATTGGGTTAATCCATGGTAAAGACACAGATTTTGAAAAACGTTGTTCAGAAGGAGGTTTATTTATTTGGGATGAAAATTTTGTAGGGACACATATTCCTATGCTGGCATCAGTAATTTTGGCTGATTTAAACTTCATCATCAATGAATTTAATTTCAACTACATAAAAGTAAAAAAAGACAATCTTAGAGCTCTTGCCTATAACCGTGCATTAGGTTATCGAATCAGAGAAGACTTACCATGTCATCCCGAATTTCAAATGTTGGCAATTACAAAGGAGGAGTACTTAGAATGGATAAATAAGTATCGAAAATATTTTGGACAACTCACTGGTGATACAATGCCAATGCAAT
>JBIKKU010000068.1:0-11096 GCA_044360245.1 Flavobacteriales bacterium
CGGATTGCTATTGCTAAGCTCCATTGTATTGGCAAAATACTCCGCCTTTCCAAGAGTGATGAACGTTCCCGAAGGAATTGTAATAGCCATTGGCGTTTCATTTCCTCCCTTATTGATCCTCGCCATTCCCTACTTCTACAAAAAAGCACATCGCCAACTTCAAACGATTTTGTATGATTCAGATTTGCGCGCTTGAAAAATCTTTCGGAACCAATTTGCTTTTTCATAACCTGAATATTGAGATTCCTTTTGGAAAAATAACAGGAATTGTTGGAGCTAACGGAGCAGGGAAAACCACTTTGTTTCGGTGTTTGTTGGGACTGGAAAGTTATTCGGGAAAAATAATTTCCTCCATCCATCCGCTTAAGGATAAAACCGGATATCTATCTGCAGAGCCTTATTTCTTTCCGCGCATGACAGGACGCGAATACCTTCAGTTTATGGTCAACGCCAGGGATATATATTGCACAAATTTTGATGCACGAAATGTATTCGAATTGCCCTTGCATCAGTACGCCACAACCTACTCTACCGGAATGAAAAAAAAACTTGCCTTAACAGGAATGCTTTTACAGGAAAATGAGTTATTCATTTTGGACGAACCCTTTAACGGATTGGATTTACAAAGCAATATTGTGCTAGCTCAACTTTTGGAAGTATTGCGTGAAAAACAAAAAACAGTGTTATTGTCATCACATATATTCTCAACTTTAAAAGAATCCTGCGATCAATTGATTTATTTGCAAAAGGGAAAACCGGCGGACGTCTATCCGCGAGAATCCTTTACCCTTTTAGAAAACGAACTTCGCTCCGAACACCATTATTCCGGTGGTTTTGAATGGGTTAAATGACCCCACCTTCAGGCCATTCACGAAAGCATTTGAGCACAACATTTTACCGCATTTTCCGTTTAAGGATTACCAAACAATGCTTATGATGCACAAACTATTTTTTCCGCTATTGCTGATTTTCATTTCGTTTTCGTCTTGCAAAAAATCAAGCTACGATTTGAATACGGAGTTTTATGTCGATCACCACGAAACCGTTATCGTAAACACCGGCTTTGGTGAATTCAATATTTTTTTCGACGCGCTTTTGGAAGATTCAAGCTGTCCACCGGATGTGAACTGTATTCATGCAGGTATCATTAAAGTCAAGATCATAGTGAACAAAGAAACAGAATATGAACTTGGACTTAATTCAGGCATAAGCAATGTGGTTGTGCACGAAGGAAGAACCATTACTTTGCTTGGACTCGATTACACAAAAAACAACCGCAAGGAGCGAAACAGTAGAATCAAACTTATGGTTCAGTAATATTCCTTCGCGCATGTGAACTTTGTTCTTTAGTTTTACGCATTACAAGATGCGCTGTACCCTTTGCCATACCCCACTTCACGAAAAAGCAGACGACCTGTTTTTCATATGCAGTAACTGTGGTGCCTATGTGAAAAACACAGCACAGTACCTTTCTGCAGAGGAGGAAAAAACCCGATACGATTTACACGGTGATTCGAAACAAGATGAGGGTTATTTAAAATTTACACAACCACTTTTGGAGGCCATTCTTGCTGATGTACCGGCTAATGCAAACGGATTGGACTTCGGCTGCGGACGACAACCTGCTTTGCCTGAAATTTTGGAGCAAAAAGGATACTCCATTCACCTTTACGATCCGTTTTATTTCCCCAATAAAAAAGTATTCACGCAAACTTACGATTTCATTTATTGCTGTGAAGTTGTAGAGCATTTTTACCATCCCGCAAACGAATTCGAAACATTGATCCAATTGCTCCAACCGGGAGGGGGATTGTATATCATGACCATGTTGTATGATGGAAAAACAGATTTTCGAAATTGGCATTACAGAAGAGATCCAACACATGTGTTCATTTTCACCGAAAAAACCATTTCGTACTTGTGCGACAAATTCCATCTTCGGCTACAATCTTTAAAGGGTCGATTGATTGTCCTCCAAAAATCAAATTGAGCTAAACCCCATATTTTACAAAGCTTTTCGACGTGTTTGTCAATGCAGGTTTATTTGTAAATTTGTCCGGCTTAAGCAGTACTTTTCATGCTCACTTAGGCATCTCTCAACCAAAACAAAGGATATGGTAATTGAACCAAGAATGCGAGGATTTATTTGCCTCACTGCGCATCCCGAAGGCTGTGCACAAAATGTAAAAAATCAAATCGCTTACACCAAAAGCAAAGGTGCCATTAACGGACCAAAAAAAGTATTGGTCATTGGTGCTTCAACCGGATTCGGCCTTGCATCTCGCATTGTGAGTGCATTCGGTTCCGGAGCTTCTACCATTGGTGTGTTTTTTGAAAAAGGTCCTTCCGAAGGAAAAACCGCAACTCCCGGATGGTACAACAGTGCTGCTTTTCAGCAAGAAGCAAAAAAAGCCGGACTGTATGCCAAAAGCATTAACGGAGACGCTTTTTCTGATGAAATCAAAACCAAAACCATCGACCTCATTAAAAAAGATTGGGGAAAAGTGGATTTGGTGATTTATAGTCTCGCCTCTCCGGTGCGCACCAATCCAAGAACAGGTGTTACGCATCGTTCCGTATTAAAACCTATCGGTCAAACCTTCTCCAACAAAACCGTCGATTTTCACACGGGTGTTGTATCTACGGTTTCCATCGATCCATGCACCGAAGAAGACATTCAAAACACTATTGCAGTAATGGGTGGTGAAGATTGGAAATGGTGGATGGAAGCGCTGCTCGCTGCTGATGCTTTATCCGAAAACGCCACTACTGTCGCCTATTCTTATATTGGTCCGGGCTTAACCGAAGCTGTTTACCGCAAAGGAACCATTGGTCGCGCGAAGGACGATCTCGAAGCTACTGCATTTGGCATTACCGATTTATTGAAAAAAGTAAACGGAAAAGCATATGTATCTGTAAACAAAGCACTCGTTACACAAGCCTCATCGGCGATTCCTGTTATTCCGCTTTACATTTCGCTGCTTTACAAAACCATGAAAGAAAAAGGCATTCACGAAGGATGCATCGAACAAATTCAACGTTTGTTTGCAGAGCGTTTGTACACCGGAAGCAATGTTCCTTTAGACGATAAAGGCCGCATCCGCATTGACGATTGGGAAATGCGCGAAGACATCCAAAACCGTGTGTCGGAATTGTGGGAACAAGCCACCAGCGAAACACTGCCATCGATTGGCGATCTGGCCGGATACAAAAACGACTTCCTGAATCTTTTCGGATTTGGATTTGAAGGAGTGAACTACCCTGCAGATACCAACGAAATGGTAAACATTGAAGAACTGCAATAAGCAGCAAAAAATATAAAGAAGGTCACCCAAACGGTGGCCTTTTTTTTATCTTTTCAATGGCATCCTAACCAAGAAACCTGCAATGGAACCCCATACCAGAACCTGGAAAATTGAAAATGAAACGCAAGGCGGACAAGCCTTGATCGTTGACGAAAAAGGATTGGAATGGGTAAAATATGCATTGCCGGTGACAAAATATTCGGGAGGAGGATCGCCAAAGTATACTTTGGAAGAAGGATTACCGGGAAACAAAATCCATGAAGAAATCCGTGAAATTTTTGGCGAAAAAACAGCTCAAACCATCGCCGGATTTATTCGTGAGTTGCTCATTCTGCAATACCCACCCGACAAACCTTTGCCTGCATCCTTGGCCTTCTCCGAAAACAAAAAGGAAACAACCTCATTTTTTGCCTCCATTCCGGAAAACCAAGTCCTTCCAAAAAACACACCATTTCATCCTTGGCCGGAACTTACATCTGAATATTTACAGCGTTTCGGATGGATTGCCGAATTACGTGTGAATGGCGTTTTCCTGCTCATTGAAAAGCATTCCGGAAATACCTTAATTGAATTTAAAGGAAATAAAATCGCAGCATTGAACTTTCCTTTTCATTACACCTTGGTGATTGCAGGTGAAAATACCCTAAAAATAATTTCCGGTGCATCGGGAACTAAGAAAACAATCGAACCATTAGTCGCCATTGAAGAACTAAAAGAGCTCCTTCTCTTTTCTCCACATCCTTTCGAGAATTCCATTTTGCTTCCGGTAAAAAATAAACAGGAAGAAAAATGGATTTTGCACATCAACCTCGATGGGATAATCGTCGGTAAAACGAAAGCAGTTTAGAAAATGCTGTGTTCAAACAAAGATTTTCATCACTTCTGCTCAACGGAGACCAAAAGCGAAAATCTGTATAAAAAAATTCGCTTTTTAGGATAGTACATATTATCCAGGAAAGCATAAGAAACAGGCTCTAAAAACTCCCAACGAAAGTCTAAATAATCCGTGGTCGCCGATCACGGATTTTTTAGTATCTTCTAATTCAGATTTGCTATGGCTACACTTAAATCAGGAAAACTCAAAAAGGTAAGTCAAGAAGACTTTAGCTCCGTCTATCAAAAAAAACCAAAATCAGTTCAGGCGGATTGGAAGAAAATATTTGATCCTGTTATCCGGGAATTGCAATCCTTTAGCTTCAGTCCTTCACTATGGTTTCTGGCCGATTTCCACAAGGGACATATCATTCATGCCGATGGGAATTTTGAATCTCTGTCGTCGGTGAACAAAGAAAAATGGATTGGATTAAGTCCGATGGAAATGGCACAATTCTTTCATCCTGCAGATGTAGAAAAAATGCAAGCCTTTGTGGTATATATTGCCGGAATGTACGCAGGAATTACTCCTAAAGATCAGAATAAAGTCAAAGCAAGTATTTTATTCAGGTTGTTGAATTCCAAAAAACAATACCAATGGTGTCAGATGGATTATCCGGGCATGCATTATGAAAATGGTATTCCGCATTTTTTGTTGTTTCGCATCAGCGATATTTCGCACCTCACTAAAGAGGGAAAATGCTGTTTGTTTGTGCACGATCAGCGTATTAAAGAAAACACCATGTTTTATTGCGAGGATGAACAAGTGGTTTTAAAACCTTACCACGAAGAAAAACCTTTAAGTCAACGCGAATTGGAAGTCATATCCTGCTTGATGAAAGGATTGATCAGCAAGGAAATTGCCACTGTACTTAAAATATCGAAAAACACAGTTGAAAACCACAAGCAAAACATATTCGCCAAAACGGGAACAAAAAACCTGGCGGAACTCATCAGCTATGCGCACCGAAACCTTAGTGATAAGCTAAATTGAATTCCACGGATAAAAATAGTTTACATGACCGTATCGCAATGCAATATTTTCCCCTTCGAAATTCAAGGTACCGATTGGTGGATGATGAATCCGGACGGCAGTGAGAAAATTCGACTCACCTATAGGAATAAAAAAAACCATCCACATTCCGTTAACCATTATCGACTTGCAGGATGTTTATCTTTCATCGATAACCACACCTTTTTGGGCGGTGTCATGACCAAGCCTCTTGGATTGATAGGCATGACGGTATTGATAAGGATTAAACAATAACGCATGAGTAAAAGCATTTTCACTTCACTCTTGTTTTTTTGATATAGCTTTGATGAAAGGATTAATTTTACCTTAGTTCCTCTTTCATGCCTGATTTACATACGATGAAATTTTCACCAAAATTCCCCATCCGTTTTTCTTTCCGGATTCTTACCCTTCAAAATGATTTTACCGCCACCGATGCAGATGGTAAAATTGTTGCTTATGTAAAGCAAAAACTCTTTAAGCTGAAAGAGGATGTTGAAGTTTTTTCTGATCTTGAAAAAACAAGCTTGCTTTACCGTATCAAAGCCGACCGATGGATTGATTATTCGGCAGTGTACACTGTAACCGACAATAACGGACTTCCGGTTTGCAAAATTGCCAGAAAAGGGTGGAGATCCCTCTGGAGAGCATCTTACCATATTCTTTCGGAGGAAGGACAAGAGTTATACAGCATTACCGAAAAATCGGCATGGGTGAAAGTGATGGATGGGCTTTTTGGAGAAATTCCAATTCTTGGTATTTTTTCCGGTTACGTTTTCCATCCTGCTTACCAGGTGAAAAATAAAGAGGGAATATGCATTTTGGAACTTAAAAAAAGACCTTCTTTTTGGGGTAAAGAATTTTCATTAAACCTGCAGCAAACCATTACCGAAAAGGACGAAGCCAAGATTCTTCCATCCGTAATGATGATGATTTTACTGGAACGCACCAGAGGATAATGTATCTTCCAATTATTGCATTACCATAGTTAAATTGAAACATCATGAATCCCATTTTAAGATACATTATCGTTGTAATCCTTGCCATTCTTGCCGGCGGATTGCTCAATGGAATGATCATTGAATTAAGTCCTAAACTCATTCCACCTCCCGAAGGCGCAGACCTTACCACCGAAGAAGGATTAAAAGCGGCAATGAAACTCATGGAACCAAAACATTTTCTGATGCCTTTTTTGGCTCATGCTTTGGGCACATTATTGGCAGCGTGGCTTATCGCAAAATTTGCAGCAAGCGGCCAAACCATTTTACCCTACATCGCCGGATTTCTTTTTTTAATTGGCGGCATCATGATGGTGATGATCCTTCCTTCTCCTTTGTGGTTTACCTTAACAGATCTATTGTTGGCGTATTTACCCATGGCCTGGTTGGGAATAAAACTTACCAAGAAATAAATCACCTTTTTCGACGGTTCAAAAAATCATTGAACTGTATTGATGTTATTGAATTTCCGATCCGGTGTAAAACTACTTCGGAAACATCAAGGTTATGACGCGAAAAGAAAGTTGAGTGAAAACCAATTTGGGATTGGCATTGCGATCGAGGTAATAATGCGCTTTGTTGAATTCCTGCATTAAAGGAACAATATTGTAACCATGCACAAACTGTGCAAACTTGCGAATGAAATCGGCTTCGTCCTCACGCGCACGCAAGAGCACATTATCGGTGTAAGTTCCAACAATACACTGGCGAAAAATATGCATGGCGTACTTCAAAAAATTACGTTGCTGCTCTTTGGAGAAACCTGCAAAATCATCGATCCAGTTGAACATGCCACCAATGTTTTTACGGTGACACAACAACATCCACTCACGAAAAGTCTGCATCGAAAAACCTGAATCCTCAAGGTCCATAAGCAGTGTACGCGCCATCCAATAATTACCTTCCGCAAGAACAGAAACATTGTATGCTTCTTCATCAGGAATGGAATGATCGCGGGTAAGGACCTCACGCATATCCTCATCCCCAATGGCATGAATTTTTATGAGCTGTGTTCGCGACAAAATGGTAGGAAGAATAGCTTCTGCATTTTCGGCAACCAGAATAAACAAGGTTTGATCCGGTGGTTCTTCAATAATCTTCAGCAAATTGTTGGCTGCTACATCATTCATCAATTCCGCCATCCACATGATGAGAATTTTATATTCTCCTTCGTACGATTTGTAATTGAGTTTATGAATGATGGAACCGGCTTCTTCGGTACCGATAATCGGACGCTTGCTTTCCTCATCGAGCTCCGCCAGAAAATGCGTAAGGTTCATGTAGGGCTCAGCAATCAAAGCTTTGCGAAACTCAGTAATGCGGTCATCCGACTTTTCTACTTTTCTTGCCTCTTTTACGATCGGAAAAGAAAAATGCAAATCCGGATGTTCGAGTTTGGCTGCTTTCACACAAGAAGGACAAACACCACAAGCATCGTTTTCTTGCTTGTTTTGGCAAAGCAAAAATTGCGCATAAGCCAAAGCCAAGGGCAATGCGCCGGAACCTTCGGGTCCCATAAACAATTGCGCGTGACTCACCCTGTTGTCTTTTACAGAACGAACCAGGCGATCTTTCACGGCCTGCTGACCAATAACTTGTGCAAAAAGCATGATGACGAAAATACAAAATGCTAAGGCGCGAAAATCTGCTGTTCAAAAGTTCCATGTTTCAGCCTTTTGATAGCTGTGATTTCTTATTTTTACAGGCCAAACAAAAAGACATGAAAACCATCGATACCCTTTCTTTCGCCGGAAAACGCGCCCTGATTCGTGTAGATTTTAACGTTCCGCTGGATGCTTCATTCCACATTACCGATGACACACGTATCCGTGCTGCCATTCCAAGCATTCAAAAAATCCTGAAAGACGGTGGTTCCGTGGTGTTGATGTCGCATTTGGGTAGACCTAAAACCGGTCCTGAAGAAAAGTTTTCGCTGAAACACCTGGTGGATGATTTAAGCCGCAAACTAAATGTGGAAGTCAAATTTGCAGGTGATTGCATTGGAGAAGAAGCCAATTACCTTTCTGCTGCTTTAAAACCCGGCGAAGTGCTCTTGCTGGAGAATCTTCGTTTTTATAAAGAAGAAGAAAAAGGTGATGAAGCTTTTGCTGAAAAATTATCCAAACATGGCGATGTATATGTAAACGATGCTTTTGGAACAGCACACCGCGCGCATGCATCAACTGCGGTAATTGCAAAATTCTTTCCACAGGCCAAATGTTTCGGTTACGTAATGGCCGGCGAGCTTGCATCGATTGATAAAGTTCTCAATGGAGCAGAGCGTCCTTTCACTGCCATCATGGGAGGTGCAAAAGTTTCGGATAAAATTCTCATCCTCGAACAACTCATCAACAAAGCCGACAACATCATTATTGGTGGTGGAATGGCCTTTACGTTTGTGAAAGCCAAAGGTGGAAAAATCGGAAACTCTTTAGTGGAAGAGGACCGCATGGAAACAGCACTGAAAATTCTTGCAGATGCTGAGAAAAAAGGAGTAAAAATTTATATCCCTGTGGATGCCCATTGTGCTGATCAATTCTCCAATGAAGCCAATCGTCAGGTATGTGATATCAACGCCATTCCCGATGGATTCATGGGGCTTGACATTTCCTCTAAAACCGAAGCGATTTACCGCGATGTGATTCTCGCTTCCAAAACCATTTTATGGAATGGTCCAATGGGCGTTTTTGAAATGAGCAATTTCGAATCAGGAACAAAATCCATGGCCAATGCCATTGTAGAAGCCACTGCAAATGGCGCCTATTCCCTCATTGGCGGAGGCGATTCGGTTGCAGCCATCAACAAATACCACCTCGCAGATAAAGTGAGTTACGTTTCCACCGGTGGCGGCGCACTTCTCGAATACATCGAAAGCGGCAGTCTCCCCGGCGTCGAAGCCATTTCTTGATTTGCGAATTCTACATGCGATAGGAGTATAAGTATATGCCAAGCAGAATAATAACTGTGAAACAGTATTACCTCTATAGCTTATAACATATATCCATATAACTTATCCCTATGGCATATGGCTTATATCCATATAACTTATATCAATGGCTTATGGCATATAACTTATATCCATAGGTTATTGGGAACGGTTTCCCTCTAATATTCTTTAACCAACACTTCGGTCGGTATGCCTAGTACCTCATGAAGTTTGCGAATCATATCAAGAGTGAGTTTTCTTTTACGATTCAAAATTTCACTAACACGGCTTTTTAATCCTATTGCTTCAGCAAGGTCTTTTTGTTTGAAACCAAGTTGCTCCATACGAAATTTAATGGCCTCAATCGGGTCGGGCAGATCAATGGGAAATTTTTCTTTTTCGTAGTTGTCAATGAGCAAAGAAAGCAATTCCAATTCATCACCGTCTTTTGAGCCCTTCTTTGCGTCAAAAATAACTTCCAAGCGCTTTAAAGCCTTTTGATAGTCCTTTTCTGTTTTAATTACTTTATGTGTCATATAGGTCAAATCTTTGATGCATTAATTTTATCATATTGCCCGTGCGTTCCCACAAACCGGACCCAAACAATACCGTAATCGTAGTTGACTTTTACCACAAGCCTGTAATTATTCCCCTTGATATTAAAAACCACTCGATTATCCGGCAAAAAACTAGCCGTAGGATAATCGCGTTTAATGTCCCTTGGTCCTTTCCAATGCGCTTCTTCAGCTTCTTTATACCAAGACTTTAGCTGTTCCTCGCAATCTTTGTGCTTGGTCCAGAATGTACGTAAAGTGCTTTTTGCAATAACCCTCACAAAGCAAAAATACGAAAAGTTCCCAATTCGGGAACATTTTTAACCGGTATTGTTTTTTGGAACTTATCCGCAGGCATTACAAATAACTATTTTCCATGACATATCGCATACAGCCACATAACCTATACCTATGGGATATGGCATACATCCATATAACTTATCCCTATGGCATATGGCTTATATCCATATAACTTATATCAATGGCATATATCCATATAACATATATCTATGGCTTATGACCATATAACATATAGCATATAATCTAAACAATTCCCCATTTCATTAGTTATACAGGGTATATTACCTTTGAGGGATATGGAGCACAACCTTTTTGATTACGCAGGCACTGCCTATTGCAACGATTTATTTGCCTATCAGCGCTTTCTTACCCGTGAAGTGATGGTGGGAACGGTTGGATTTGGCGGAAAAAACCCCATTCGGATTCAATCCATGACCACCACCGATACCATGAATACGGATGGCACTGTTGCGCAATCCATCCGAATGATTGAAGCAGGATGTGAATTGGTTCGAATTACTGCGCCAAGTAAAAACGAAGCAGAAAATCTGGCCAACATTAAAAAAGCACTTCAGGAAAAAGGATACAATACTCCCTTGGTGGCCGATATTCATTTCACACCCAATGCTGCAGAAATTGCTGCAAAACTAGTGGAAAAGGTCCGTGTGAATCCCGGGAATTACGCCGATAAAAAGAAGTTCGAAGAAATCGATTATACCGATGCTACTTACCAAGCCGAACTCGAACGTATTCGCGAAAAATTTACGCCGCTTGTAAAACTTTGCAAGGAACATAAAACCGCCATGCGTATCGGAACAAACCATGGTTCACTTAGCGATCGCATTCTAAGTCGTTATGGCGATACACCCATGGGTATGGTTGAATCGGCAATGGAATTTTTGAGGATTTGCAGGGAAAACGATTTTCACGATATCGTCATTTCCATGAAAGCCTCCAATGCACAAGTAATGGTGCAAGCCTACCGATTGCTTGTTGCCAAAATGAAAAAGGAGAACATGAATTATCCTTTACACTTGGGCGTTACCGAAGCAGGAGATGGAGAAGATGGTCGTATTAAATCGGCCGTGGGCATTGGTACTTTGCTCGAAGACGGATTGGGAGACACCA